>VRUD01000060.1:0-17852 GCA_019456305.1 Cytophagales bacterium
TTGCAAGGTCATCTAACAAAAAATAATATAAGAACGCTAATACATTATCCGGTTCCGCCATATCTACAGAAAGCATATAATGACCTCGGTTACAGCAAAGGGGATTTTCCTATAACGGAAGTTATTGCTGAGACGTGTTTGAGTTTGCCTGTTTATCCGGGGCTTAAGGATGAAGAGGTTGTTATGGTATGTGATGTGATCAAGGAGTTTTTTCATTAAAATATGAGTCCACTCTAAAAAGTCGAAAAAATAAAAATGCCACTAAAGCACCAAAACACCAAATCCCATCCCGAGTACTCGGGACTGAAAATCAATCAGTTAATTTTTGGTTGAATTTTGTGTTTTGGTGCTTTTGTGGCAAAAAAGACTTTTTAGAGTGGACTCAGGCTTTAATAATTATCGCATTTTGCCTGATTGTTGTAAGCCTTGTTTCCAAACTCATTGCCAGAAAAGTTGTTTGGCTTTGGTTTAAGCTTTCGGAGGGTTTGGGTTATATAAGTTCAAGGATTTTATTAACCGTGGTATTTTACATTATACTTTTCCCCATTTCATTACTCTATAGATTATTTAATAAAGACAGTCTTGTTTTAAAGAGAAAAACCGGAACTTACTATAGAGAACGAGGCCATGAATATGTACCTGGTGATCTTGAAAATCCGTGGTGAAGTCATCAGTAATCGGTTATCAGTTATCGGTTATCAGTATAAATTATCAATAACACCGATTACCGATTACCGATGACCGATATTAAAACCTCTTATATCCATCTCTGTAACACCTCAAAAATAAACGGATTAACGGTTGAATATTTTTTTCATTCTGATAACTTTCCAATGCTGAATAATAATGCCATCTGAACTTAAAGAAAATATTCATATATGGCCAACCAGCATCTTTCAGCATTTTATTGAGGATTAATCTGCCGGTTCTCCCATTACCATCTACAAAAGGGTGTATATATTCAAATTGTGCATGGAAGAAAGCACAAACCTCAATGACATGATATTTATCATTATATTGATGATACCATCTAAGTAATTTATTCAGCAATAAATGAACTTGCTGATGATCAGGCGCTACATGGCTTCCAACACGCACGTTTAATTCCCTTATATTACCTTCATATTTTATTAAATATTCCTGAAGTGTTCCTGCTACAACTTTTTTTTGGACAGCACATATAAATTTTTCATCAATTTTGTTTTTGTAATCTATAGTATAATCAAAAGCATCTTTATGATTAAGAGCTTCTTTTACATGCTTTAGTGGTTTTGCAGGGCAGATACCTTCAAAAAGGAGTTTGCCTGTATCTCTTAGTGTTAATGATGATCCTTCAATAGCGTTGGAGTCATAAGTAAAATCTGTAATAAATGCTCTGTAATAATTGTCCGGTTCATACTTTTGTAATTTCTTTTCAATTTTTGATTTTATAATTCTAAAATCAGAATATTCCTGCTTTGTGAGAACGCTTGCGACATGATAATTTTCATCAAGCGCTGTTTCTTTTTTTGTTTCAATAAATGGCATAGTGAATAAATATATGACTACAAAGATAATGATTTAATTGATAAAGTAGGCGTAGCTGACAATGTAATTCCAGCCCATATATTAAATGTTTCAGGGGAAATGAAATTGTAATATGACTTATCTCTTTTTTCTATTGCTGTTTGTTTCGTGGCCTTGGAAAATTTTTTATGGATTTACTTGTCTGACGATGAGAAATGTGAAGCAATTTGGAGATCCTATAACATTTTTCAATATAGCAGAGAAAACATTGATTTTGACCCCGATATTGGATTTGTAAACAAACCTGATTTGCGTGTTGTGTTTAATAACATCGATTTTCAAACCAATATTTCAATTAACTCGAGGGGATTTCGAGATGACAATAATTCTCTGGTGAACTCGGATGTATTGATTTTAGGTGACTCATTTGGCTTTGGCTGGGGTGTTAACAAGAATGAAACATGTGAAAGTTTTATGGAGAAGATTGGAAATTTAAAGGTTTTGAATATGAGTGTATCAGGATATTCAACCGTTCAGGAATTTTTACTACTCAAAAAGTTTGCTAATCGAAATAATATCAAAGGTAAAATAGTAATATTCCTTTTTTTTGAAAATGACTTGGACAATAATCTTCAGGGTTATCATTTTTTACCCTTTCCTTATCTTTATGTTGAAGATAGTTTAATTAAGTTTTCGAAACCAACTATTGGGCAATTTAATAATTGGTTAAATATCGTCAATGGTAGGATGAACAAGGGGATTGCGAGACACTTCTTTATTGGTGATATAATTTATCAATCTGTAAATAAAATAAAAAAACGAGTAGAATCAAAAAAAGATTA
Organism: Cytophagales bacterium; assembly: GCA_019456305.1. NCBI lineage: Bacteria > Pseudomonadati > Bacteroidota > Cytophagia > Cytophagales > Cytophagales bacterium. The sequence continues at coordinate 2,349 of VRUD01000060.1, forward strand.
TAGCAAAACTGAGGGTGATAATCAAAGAATTATTGATAAATACGAGACTTTTGATTTGTTAATGAAAGAGATAAAAGTTTTTGAAAACCGAAAAAAGTTTCACACATTGTTTATTTACGTTCCTTCAGTGGATTACTATCTTGGGGCTGATAAAGAAGAACTGGTTTATAAGATCAACGAAATATGCGAGAGATTTTCTGTTCCATTTATAGATCTAAGTCGATGTCTTGAGATTAACGATTACTACTATGAATGTGATGGCCATTGGAAGCCAAGCGGACATTATAAGGCGGCCTCAGAAATAATCAGTTATATCGAAACTGTTTACTTTGTAAGCGGCAGTGTAAACATAGTAAATCAGGTTAAGTGAGCTGGAAGTTATACTAATGAATAAAAAAATTAAATGGCAAAATTAATAGAATTAAGCAAGATAATAGAATGGTAATACTACGTTTTTTGAGCAAGCTATAAATAATCAAACAATCACTGTCTATAGGGATGGTAAACAAACAAGGGGCTTTGCCTATATTGAGGATACTGTTCATGCAAGCTTAGAACTTGCTGAAAAGATAGCTGGTTGCCAAATATTTAATATATCTACCGAGAATGAATATACCGTCAGTGATTTATCAAAGAAGGTAATGGAAATTACAAATTCAGATTCGGAGATATCTTATGTTAATGTACCGAAAAAAGATATGATTTTGAAGTTGTCAGAAGGGTCGGATCTTCAGAATAACTTTATCAGGCCATCCACACACAAGCTGGATATTTGCGTAAAATACTGTAATATTGTATTTTTTGACTTTAATTGGAGACTGTTAAAAAGTTTTTCACAATGAAATGATGTTATAATAAATTAAATGGCAAAATTAATTGAATTAAAAACCTTTATTGACAACAGAGGATCGCTAACGGTATTTGAAGATCATGAAATCCCATTTAAAATTAAACGGGTTTTCTACATTTACGGAGTAGATAATTCTCAAAGGGCCGGTCACAGGCATCACAAAACCCGCCAGGCATTGATTTGTTTGAAAGGCAGTTGTGTTGTTCATAATAATGAAGGAGTACTTAAGCAAGATTTTCTGCTCAACTCTCCCAAAAATTGCCTGCTGCTGGAGCCAGAGGATTGGCATCTATTGGATGGCTTTACACCCGATACGGTACTTATGGTATTGGCTTCAGAATATTTTGATGAAAAGGACTATATATTTGAAGATTACAAGTGAGTTATTTTTGGGTGTACTGAATGACGCTATTATTCAGGATGATGTTTCTAAGCTCATTCTGCTTTATAAAGCAAGAATAAATAGTAATTTTCGTCTTTTACAATTGCGCCTTCAATATTTGCAAGGTATTTTAAATTGATACCAGACCGGACTGTAAACTCTTCTCCAATATGGACATTTATTGTTTTATTAAGATAGCTTATGTTTTGATTGATAATGTATGGATTGTGGCTTATTATTATTAAGAAGTTTTTCCTTTGATTCGTTAAAAGGGATATGGCATCTTCAATAGCATTACTTGGCCCAACTAGGTTATTTCTATCTTTAGACCATATTACATAAGTACCAAATTTTTTACTTTCCGGATAAAATATTTTTTTATTTATGTAGTAGGTGATTGGCTGTACTGCAAAATCACGGCTCCCAACCAACAACAAGTCATTAAATTCTTCTTTTAATAAATATGTTGATGCTTTCTCAGCATTAGAGAAAGGATATTTTAAATCCATAGCATAAGCATAGGTGCCTGTAAAAAGTTGTACTGACAGAATCAAGGTCAGCATTGTTGTTTTTATTTTATATGTAAAATCGATGATTGACGACACCATTTTTTTTATATGCATGGTTCCATTGTTTTTTAAGGAAGTTGATTCATCTATGTAAAAAGAAAGCCAGTAACATACTATGAACATCAGGAAAATATGTCCATGGTGCCTGAGTTGGCCATGCCAGATAAAAGCTATTAATATCAACATGGTGAAAGTAGAGAGAAAATACAATGTTAATAGTAAAGGTCTTTTCAGGAATAAAAATATAGGATAAACATACAATAGTAAACCCAAAAATAATCCCAACCACATACTTAATTCATCAGGCAGCATCGTCAGAATACTTGTATTCCAGAAATGAAAAGCAGAAAAATCAGGAAAGGGAAAATACCCATGAAAAATTATTGCAATGTTCTGAGCCATCCACTGAAAATTCTTTACCGGGGCAGTTCCGGGCATTGAAGAAGAAAAATAGCCCCATTCAAGTGTCTGGCTTATAATGTCTCCAAAGCCGATCGTAATTCCAGCAAAAAATATGAACAGGCTTGCAAAACCAGTTTTGTTAATTTTGAAAGGTTGAGATCCCTTTTTTTTAAATAATATTTCCAATAAGAGAAATAAACCTAAATTGGCAGCTATGATAACTCCGTAAAGATTGGTGTTAGCAAGGAAAAATAGGATCAGTGAAATTAACAGGTAAGATTGATGTCTTTTTTTGTACAAAACACAAAAAAGAAATATCAGCAAAAATTCAAGGCTGTAGCATCTGGCAATAATACTGTACTCATAAAATAAAAAATAACTGAAAGCCAAAAGTATCTTGAGCAATAAGTCAAAAGGCGCATAACGAATAATAATATAAACAGCAGTGGTCCCTAATAGTAAATTAAGCAGCTGCATGTAAAAAGGATTATCAGTGAAGATAGTAATAAAGAAGTTTAAAATATACCATAAAGCCGGATGTGTCTCAGTATACATATTGCTGATCAGATCCGGTATTGAAGAGCTTTCTTTAGCGATCAGCCATATTTCCAATTCATCACGCCATAATTCATGGTTCATAATGCCGATCAATCCCGAAATAAAAAAAATAGCGATTATCAGCAGGTAGATATATCTTTCATTAAGTCTCATAAAGCGGCTAAAATAAAGTTATATTCATGATTATTACGTTTGATATCTATGTGGAATATGACAAAATTTGACAGCTCACTTTTTTTTCAAAACAAAAAATAAACTGCTTCCGAAAGGCTTTTTCTTAAAATAATTATTTTCAAAAGAAATCAGCCAGAACAATAAGTAATTTATGAAACCAAAAGGTATTTTTGAGTCGGATTTCACTTTTACATTATATATATTTTTCAGTTTTATTCTCTGAAATAACCTTGCAATGTAAATAAACGGAGTTAACAGAAACGGCCAGTATATAACATTCAAACACTCAAATTGAGTTTTTTCAAATACAGCCCAAATATCTTTTTTTGTAAATCTGTATTTGATGCCCACACTAATATCATGGACACCCCTAAATGCCCCGAAAGCTGGCACATTAATGATTGCTATTCCATTAACTTTTAATAGTTTATGAAACTGTTTGGCTATTCTGATCTGTTCTTCTCTTGAGAAAAAGTATAAGGTATCATTACTTACAATCACATCAGCAGTGCCGGCTCTAAAATGATTTGAGATATTTATTAGATCATCTATTATTACATCCAGAGATCTTGATCGGCAGATTTCAACAGCATATTCTGAAATATCAATACCTTTCACATTGTCATATCCATTACTCTTTAAATATCTCATCAATCCCCCTGTACCACATCCTGCATCAATAACATTGATATTTTTTTTTAAATTATTTTCTATCATTCTTAAAACCAATGCATGCAGGCACTTATACCACCAAAGATTACCTTCTACAGCAGCCATTTGTGTATATTCTGTTTTTCTGTCTAACATATACCCGTTTTGAAAGAATTAATCGATAATTTTCATCTTGATCACCCATTGTGGTGTAGCATTCTGGTCAAGATATTGCTTGCCTAAATATTCACCAATAAGCCCTAGAAATAAAATCTGAAACCCTGATAACATTAGCACAACAACAATAATAGAAGCCCATCCCAACGGAATTTCAGGATATAGCAGTTTTTCTATAATAAATGCAATCGAAGATAGAATGCCAAGTAAAAAGATCACAAAACCTGTGATGGTAAATATCCTTAAAGGGCGTATCGAAAAATTAAAGAACATATTAAGATAAAGCGAAAACAGTTTTCCAAATGTATAGTTAGACTTACCAACTTTGCGAAATTCATGTGATACAGGTAAAGTACCTATATTGTTAGTAACTCTGAGCAATAATCCGTCAATATATGGAAAGGGCCCTTTATATTTAATAATTTCATTTACAATCTCTTTCTTAATTGCTTTAAAACTTGACAGATAAAGATTTGCCGGCTTGTTTAATAATATTGTAGCAATCATATTATGAAACCTGCTGCCAAGGTTTCTGAACCAGTTGTGCTTTTTATGATCGTATTTTGAGTAAACCACATCAAATCCTTTATGCACTTCATTTACAAGCATCATTATTTCAGAGGGTGGAGTTTGAAAATCATCATCCAATACTACTGCAATATCACCATCAACAAAATTCAAACCGCACATCACTGCATTATGCTCACCGAAATTTTTTCTTAGCGAAAGAAATTTGACGCAGCTTTTGGCAGCAAGTTCCTTGCAAATTTTTTCACTCTTATCTTTACTCCCATCATTAACTAGTATAATCTCAAATTGCTGATGGGAGAGCACATTTTCAATTTCAGCAACAAGTTGTGCAATCGTTTTTTCAGCGTTGTAAACAGGAATGACAACAGATGTTTTCATAGATTATTATTTTTTGTTTTTATTATTTCATTCATAATGCATCAGAGAATGTTTTCAATTCATACAAATAAGCCATAATTTTACATATAATTTATTTTAGTATCAAATTTACCAATAATATTATTATCAACTTTATTCAAAGTTGCTATATTGTGTAAAAAAAACTCAAATGAATCTACAAAAGCAATTTCAATCTATTATTAACCTGTTTTTAGCTCAGCGGGTTTTTATTATTTTATCAGTTTCGTTATTATTACAGCTTTATATCGCTTCATGGCCCGATACTATGGGCGATGTTGAATTGTACAGATCCTGGTGCCGCACATTGGTGAATGAAGGTTTGGAAGCATCATATTGGGGCGAACCCCATCCAAATGGGCTCATTCTTCAGATTGATTATCCTCCCGTTTATCCATACATGATATACATTATTGGAAACATACACCAATTCATTTCTGCTGATTCATTCCAGTCTAATGATATACTTGTTGATTTTTTGTTGAAACTGCCTGCCATTTTTTCCAATATAATTATTAGCCTGCTCATTTATTTTTTCTTAAAAAAGCAATTGACAAATAGGGATGCTTCATTGGCCATGATGTTTTATGCTTTGAATCCCGCAATAATTTTTGACACCGCATATTGGGGACAAACCGATGCGTTTTACAGTGTTTTTATATTGCTCTCTCTACTTTACTTTATGAACAAAAAACCCGAATTAAGCTGGGTATTTATAACGATAGGAGTATTTACTAAACCCCTGGTGCTCCCTTTTGCGCCACTCATAGCAATTTTTACATGGAGAGATTTTGGGCTTAAGCGCACCTTCAAATGTACTGTAACTTCTGTGATTACAACCATTATAATATTTATTCCTTTTTTATATCTGAATAAAATCGAGGAAATCATCTACAGCCTGTTCTTCCAACTGGAGGCCATGCCCTACATTTCTGTAAACGCCCACAATATATGGTGGATCATAGGGGCAGGACTGCCCTGGATAGATGCGAGCACTAAAATACTGGGAGGAATGTCCTTTAAATCTACGGGTATAATCTTATTCTCATTATTTTATATTATTTCAATTATTAAATTCTGGAGGTCGAAAGATGGGTTGGCGCTTTTTTATCTTTTTGCGAGTGTTGCGCTTGGTTTTTTTATGCTTTCAACTCATATGCATGAAAATCACTTATTTGCTTTTTTCCCCTTGGTATCTATGTTCGTTATTTATGACCAGAGGATAAAATGGGTATACGTCATTTTTACATTAACTTATCTGGCAAACATGGTGCTCCATGACCCCTTTATTGTCTCTTCCGGTATTTTTAATATGGGAAAAATATTATATATACCTTATGGAAGCGGGGGTAACATCTCGTTATTCAGGTTGGCGCTTACGATATTAAATAGTCTGATAGGTCTTTACATATTCTTCTATTGGATATTCCATTATTATTTGAGTGAGGATAAGCATCACTATGCTACTGGGAAATATAAAGTAATATTAGCGATAACGTTTATTTGCGGTGCCATTTTACCTTTAATACTTAAAGCCCGCACTTTTAAAAATGAACCATTCAATCTCAACAATGCCGTCATCACTACAAACCAGGATAACAATGTAGATTTGACATCATTCAGTATTAATAATGATAACAGGCAAGTTATTTATGCTCATCCGCCAACCCAAATAACCTACAATAATTTAGAGATATCTGAACAAACAGGTTTAACTTTTGGGTTCAGTCTCCATCCACAAACATGGAATCCTGAAAAAGGTGATGGAGTGCTTTTTGAGATTTCGGTTCAAATAGATAATAAAGCGGAAATGATCTTTTCAAAGTATATAGACCCGAAGAAGAATACTTCTGACAGAGAGTGGCATGATTACCAGATTGACCTGTCTAAATATAAGGGAAAGGAAATTTCTATAACCTTTATCACTTCACCAGGCCAGGCAAATAACAGCAGTTATGACTGGGCAGGCTGGAGCCAGCTCCGATTGATCTCAATAAATGATTCAAAATAAAATTTAGACGGATCCTTCGTTTAGGGTACCAAACCTTTCGAAACGATCTTCTGCAATACTTTCTCGGCAATGAGCTCATTACCAAGTGAATCCGGATGCATGTCGTCTACATATAAGGGGGATAGCATTTAGAATAATAATAGGCTTTTAGCAGCCTGTCTGCTAAACAAAAAGACTTAGCAAAAGGCCAGCAAAAGAAATTCACGCTAGCTTGATCTGGGTAATTTTTAAAACAGATCAGTCTGTTACTATGCATATTTTCCGAACTATTTAAAACTATATCTGTATCTGATGGTTTGATAAAATGAGATCACTGCGGTCATAATAAAAAAAGTTAATTTTTCAGAGTATCCTTCACCTGTTTTTCTTTTTTGACATGAAACTGGTATTTCTATAATTTTTAATCTTTTTAAGCATGCCACACCAACAATAATCACATTAACTGCAAATGTAGAAATTGGTATATTGTTATATGCATCTTTAAATTTTGATGTTTTCATCAGACGATAGGGTGAATTTATATCCCCCATTCTCTTTCCATAGAAAAGTCTGATCGTGATTCTTGAAAAAAAGCTGATGGTCTTTCGTGTAAAAGAAAGATTTCTTCTAATCCTCCTACCTATAAGAAAATCATATTGCTCTCTTTTTTCCCAAAATTTCGAAAAATGGTCTGAACTTATCTCATTATCAGAATCCACCTGAAATATCCATTCAATATTTGAATTTTCTCTATAACCCTGCAAAAGTGTTGGACCATGTCCATTATTAGCTTTGTTGTGAACGATTAATATTTCATGTTTCTTTGCTATTGTATTCAAAATGCTAAAGGTGTTATCAGTTGAACCATCATTGTATGCATGGATTTGAAAGTTAATTTCATGTTTTTTTAGTTCATCAATCCAGCTTTTTATAACATATTCAATTATTTCTGCTTCATTATATACCGGCATAATAACAGCTAGTTCTATCTGTTCTTTCATAAGTTATATCTTGTTTTTTTTACTCTCTTTTCATAAATATCTAATGCAATTGCTATTGTATGATGCATATCGTAATATTTATAATCTCCCAACCTGCCACTGATAATGACATTGTCCAGCTTTGCTGCTTCATTGCGGTACTTTAATACTAACTTTTGATTCTTTTCATCATTAATTGGATAAAAAGGACTGTGGCCATCATCAGATTTTGAAAATTCTTTAATGATCAAAGTTTTATCATTCGGATAATTTCTTTCAGCATGAAGATGTTTTGGTTCATGTATTCGGGTATATTTTATAGATTCATCAGCATAGTTCATTACAGCAGTTCCCTGATAATCCTCAACCCCAATCACTTCTTTACAAAACTCAAGCGTGCTCCATTCAAGGTTGCCATATTTAAAATCAAAATAACGGTCAATTGGCCCGCTGTAAATAATTAACATTGGTTCAGGTATTTGTTCTCTAATAGCGAAATAATCAATATTGAGCTTTAAGCATATATTTTTATGATTTAGCATTTTTTTAAATATTTCAGAATAACCCTTTAATGGAATTCCCTGCCATCGGTCAAAGTAATAATTTTCGTTATAATTTTTTCTAAAAGGTAATCTGTTGAATATGGATTCAGGCAGCAGTTTAGGATCTCTTTGCCAGTGCTTTATAGTATAACCTTTTATAAATGCCTCATATAGAGGTTTTCCGATCAAACTAATAGCTTTTTCTTCAAAATTTTTGGGCTTCTTAATCCTATCTTTAGCAATTTCATTCTTTATAAATTCATCAACTTGAAAAGGTTTTAAGTTAATATTATAAAAAGCATTTATTGTTTCCAGATTGATTGGCATTTGATACACTTTATTTTTATATGTAGTGAGTACCTGATGAACATATCCATTAAATTCAGTGAATCTATTAATATAGTCCCAGACTTTTTTATTTGAGGTATGAAAAATATGTGTTCCATATTTATGGTACTCTATACCTGTAGAATCATCTATGGTTGAAAAGCAATTACCACCAATATGGTTTCGTTTTTCAATAACTAAAACTTTTTCATTCAAGTCATTTGCTATTCGCTCAGCTATTACAGAACCAAAAAATCCACTGCCTACAACTAAATATTTAAAGTTTTCAAAATTCATATTTTGCTCATAAAATTTTCTGCTTTTGAATAAGTTGGTTTAATTTGTTTAAGAAGAAATATGGTATATAACCACAAACTGAATGTACTTAGAAATCTCATATAACGCACTAATTCTGTAGGAATATCTTTTATATAAAAAACATAAGGGAATCCATCTGTGAATAATTGTATAATAATGTAAGAAAATATAGGTATTATAACTTTAAACCCAATATTTTTCAAAATACAGTGGTAGTAAAAAATCGAAAAAAAGGATAGCATTAGTAATAGCTGATAATTTAGCCATGAATTTCCATAGATCATAAGCAAAAGAGGTATAAAAAGAGAAATCTCTAATAGATTGATCTCAATACTTTGATGTTTTTTTCTATTTTGCAATATTGAAAAAACAGAGAAACTAACGAGAATAATGGTGGTAAAAGTGCTTAAACCTTTGGCTATTAGTGGATTCAAGAAGGGTAATTTGGCAAAGAAAATTTCCAGGCTTATGTTATCAGAAGTATCTTGTGCTGATTCCATAAACATATAAGGCAACAATATAAAATAAAAATCATAAACTTCCTGAAAACCTACCACTAATATTGAAACAATCATCAAAACGATAATTGTAATTATGAAACTAATCAGTACATTCCATTTTTTTTTAATGACAAAATATATCAAAAATATTAAAGGATAAATTTTTAACATGGTTGCAATGCCTAATGTACATCCGGGAACTAACCGATTTTGCTTAATAGAAAATAGAATTGTTAATGCAAGAAGCAACAAAATCAGCGTTTCTAATTGCAATCCGTAAAGAGTTTCAAAGAATGGAATGTAATTTAATGTAAGTATCATTATTATAAAAATAAGGTTTTTATTTATTTTGCCAATTATTGCAATATAAATAAGTAAAAAGCTAAAGAATAAATATAAGGCTAATTGCAAAATCCAGTGATAAATAAATATATTATCACCAATACCCAAATTTGCAAACGGTATCCATAGGCTGGCATAAATTGGTGGGTATCTATAGAGGGGTAAATCAGCCCGGTAATTATTTTCCAAATTATCGATAAAAGGATAAAGTATGCCAGTATTTATATATTCTAGCACCTGATTCCAAATTACAGGAAAATCGCAAAATCCAAACTCCTTAATATTATATACTTCTAAAGAAAATCTGATGCCAGAGGCTATTAACAATATTATAATAATTATGTTTAGTATTTTTAGGTTTTTCATTAACAAGAAATAAGTTTAAAATGAATGTCAGAAGGTAACGGGGGCAATTCATTACATGGTAACGCTGGATTATACATTAAGTGATCCTGTTATTTGTCGCAAAAAATACAAAATCGCGGCATATTTCAAATATATGTCGTTCATTACGACAGGTTTTATTAGTTGGTCAATATTCGGTAACTTTATTGATTTTCAGATTATGGCGCCATACCCTTATGTCGCAAGAACAATTACCGGTCGGGACTAAAGAACAGTACTGTCTTCTCATCTTCCTGATATGCGTTTCCAACTACATAATGACTGTAGTTTTTTGAGTAATAATAGACTTTCAGCAGCCTGTCTGTTAAAAAAAACAGAGATAGCACCGTAATCAGCAATAGCCATTCCCGCCATCTGGTTTTAAAATATTTAAAGAGACTTCTCATGCTATGACTTGGAAGTTATTAAGAGGATGATTAAATAACATAGCAAACAAAGATTATTTAATAAATATTCAAATTTAGTACTTTTGTAGCTTAATAATAAAAAATAAACGGAATCATCGGATAATTGGTTATTCCCCCTATTTTTGTATCTTTGGGGTGAACTTAATTGAGGAACAAACTCGCAAATCCCCAAAGTTATGGAAATGATATTAATAATAACAACATTAATACTTACAATAATGACAATTAGCAGTAAAAGGATATTATTTTTAGCACGTTTTCTTTTTAGTTGTATTACTTGCTATTATATATTACTTTTTTTTAATGGGGGTGTATTTGTTTGCTTTCAGGAACAAGTAACAAAACCCATGATGTTAGCAGTAAAAGATGAAGGTAAGTATAATTTTGGTAAAGGTATGCCAAAAGCTGATTGTGATAAAATGCAGATCATAACAGTTGAAGATTTATTAGAGCACAAAGGAATTGATATGCCAACGTCATCGGAAACAACTTTTAAATCAGCCCCAAAGGAAACACTGGACACGTCAACTCAAACTAAATTAGATATTTAAAACACACAAACCGATTAACCGATAATTCCAAAAATAAATCAGGATAATATACCGGTAATAGGAAAACAAAATAAAATTTTTAATTGATGAGGGCCTTCCAATATCTAAATAATGAAATATTAAAAGAATTTTATTAATGGATAAAAAAAGACAAGGAGCGTCAAAGCTCAGGATAAAAAAAGACGATACTTCCGAAATGTCAATTATAACAGAAGAAGGCAAAAAACATGAAGTGCCGGTTGAAGGCTCGTTGGGCTTGTTAGCGCTTGGTGCCAAAGGATTATTAGCCTGGCGGGAAAAGCGTGAAAAAGTTGAAAAAAGTAAAAAAAAGAGCTCTATTTAATATGCCAAAACGACTTGCCAAAAAAGTACTGCTTATAGGCTGGGATGCTGCCGATTGGAAAGTGATCAATCCAATGCTTGAAAATGGACAAATGCCTGCCCTGGCAAGTATCATTAATAATGGTGTCAGGGGTAATTTAGTCACCCTGGATCCTCCCTTATCCCCCATGTTATGGACATCCATTGCAACAGGTAAAACTGCTGATAAGCATGGTATACTGGGCTTTACAGAGCCCGATCCGGAAAAAAACAGTGTTAGTGCTGTTTTATCCACTTCAAGAAAAGTAAAAGCTGTTTGGAATATTCTGACACAACAAGGTTTAAAAACAAATGTGATCGGATGGTGGCCAAGCCATCCTGCAGAACCAATCAATGGTATCAGTATTTCTAATTTCTACCAGCGTGCAAGAGAACCCATTGATAAACCCTGGAAGATGATGCCAGGCACTGTCTATCCGGAAACCCTCACCAAAACTTTTGCAAATTTACGCATCCATCCTGATGAGCTTACAGAGGCTCATATACTGCCATTCGTACCTAATGCTGCAAAAGTTGATCAGGAAAAAGACCCCAGGATAGGAGCATTATCCAAAATTATTGCAGACTGTGCATCAATTCATGCGGCTTCAACTTGGGTAATTGAAAATGAGTCATGGGATTTCATGGGCATATATTATGATGCCATTGATCACTTTGGCCATGGATTTATGAAATTTCATCCTCCACATCTCCCCGGTATTCCCGAAAATCTCTTTGAGATGTATAAAGATGTAGTAGTAAGTGGTTATCGCTTTCACGATATGATGCTTGAGCGTTTACTCCAATTGGCAGGGCCGGATACAACGGTTATGGTTATTTCTGACCATGGGTTTCATTCTGACCATCTGAGGCCTCTCAGCCTGCCAATAGAGCCCGCAGCACCTGCCTTTGAGCATAGCCCTTATGGTATTGTTGCTATGAAAGGTGATCACATCCGGAAAAATGAAATGATAGAAGGAGCAACTGTATTGGACATTACCCCTACCATTCTTACTTTATTAGGTTTACCAACAGGCGATGATATGGATGGCCATAGCCTCGTTCAGGTTTTTGATCATGAGGTAAAACTGGACAAAATTTCCAGTTGGGAAGATAAACCCGGAGAATGCGGCATGCACTCACAAACAACACCCGTTACAAATTCAGAAGAAAATAATGAAGTCCTGGATCATCTTGTTGAATTAGGTTATATTGAAAAACCTGATGAAAATAAGAAAAAAGCAGTTGAAAATACTACTAAAGAGGCCCAATATAATTTAGCGAGGGTTTACATTCATAAAAGAAGCTACTTAGAGGCAATTCCCATACTTAAAGAGCTTTGCGAAAAAAATCCGGATCAAACAAGATTTTCATTAAGGCTTGCCTCATGCTACCAAAATCTAAATAAGATGAAAGAATGCCGGAAAATTGTTGATAACATTCGCAGTAAACAGAAAAAAAAGCTACCTATGTTAGATCTTTTGGAAGGGACAGTGTTGTTAGGAGAAAGTAAACCGGGAATAGCGCTTAAATACTTTAAGAAAGCAGAAAAAAACATTAAAAATTATCCCGACCTGTACCTTCAGATAGGCAGAGGTTATTCACAATTAAATCAATGGGAAGATGCAGAGCGTGCTTTTAGAAAAGCCATTGATATTGACCCCGACAGTGCTGTATCACATCATGGACTTTCTGTAAGTCTTTTAAGAAGAAATAGGTTTGAGGAAGCCGCGACAGAAGCATTAGAAGCAGTAGGTTTAGTATATAATTTTCCTTTCGCCCATTATCATCTTGGAGAATCATTAATAGGCATAAAGGAATATAAAAGTGCAGCCGAGGCATTTGAGGTTTGCATAACCCAGGCTCCCAATATTGGTAAAGCAAGGCAAAGATTGATCACCATTTATAATGAGCACCTGAACAAGCCTGAAAAAGCAGATGAGCATAAAAAGATCCTTGATAACATGGTTAGAAAAACCATATATGTGGTATCAGGGCTGCCTCGTTCGGGCACTTCCCTTATGATGCAGATGTTGGAATCGGGTGGTATGGAAATATATACAGATGGTTTCAGAAAAGCAGATGAAAACAATCCAAGGGGTTTCTATGAACATGAAAATGTTAAAACATTGATGAGAAATAATACATGGCTGAAAGAGACTGACAATAAGGCTGTGAAAATAATATCTCATTTGTTACACAATCTTCCTCCAAATTACAACTATAAGATAATTTTTATGGAGAGAGATATTACGGAAGTCATATCATCACAGGTTGAAATGCTGGAAAGACAGGGAAAGGCAAACACTAAAAATTATCCTTTAAAGCTTGAGTTAGCTTTTAAGAAAAACCTGACGAAAGTCAAGGAATGGGCAAAAATACAGCCTAATGTAGAAATGATTTGTGTGAAATATACTGATATTATTACTGATCCTGTTAAACAGGCTGAAAAGGTTGGTGAATTTTTAAATAACAGTTTAAATATTTTTAAGATGGCCGCTGTTGTGGATACTTCTTTGTATCGTATTAGACAAAAAAAATAATATTTTTGTTTAAAAGTTAATAATTTGTTATAAATTGCAGCCCTAAAATAAAAATAAAATAAATCTTATAAAAAATGGCTAACACAAAAAACAAATTAAACAAAAAGCTCGCTTCTTATTCTGCAGTTTATTCTGCAGTAGCAGGGGCTTTGGCCGCATCTGTGGGTTCAGCAAATGCAGGCATTACATATACGGATGTTAATCCCGATAGCGTTGTCAACACTCCAGGAGATACTTTAGTACTTGATCTGAACAATGACGGCACACCCGATTTCCGTTTGAGATTAACAACAGGAACTACAGGTGGTTTTCCTTATGCAACGATAAGAGCAGATGCTCTGAATTCAAATGCTGTAGCCGGAGTAGCAGGAGCACCCAACAGGGCTGATACCCTTAGTGCGAATTATTCCATCAACAGCGGTATTGGCTGGTTGCCAGGTAACGGTGCGATAATGGGGTACGATTACAACAATACAACCTATCAGACAGGTCAATGGCCCGGGGCAGTTGACAAATACCTGGGATTGAAATTGATAGTTAGTGGCAAAACTTACTATGGATGGGCACGTTTGGATGTTGTGGCTAATTGCACATCCTTTACACTCAAAGACTATGCTTATGAAACTATTCAGGACAGATTTATTTTAGCCGGTGCCATTCAGGCTGATACCGTTTCCAGCATAGCTGCAACCGATGTTGCAGAAAACGTAAATGGCAGCGACCTTCAGGTTGCATTTAACAAAGCTGTTAATGAAGCCACTGTTTCCGCATACAGGATTATTGTTGTGGATTCTGCCGATGCAGCAACCTTTGACCTGGATTCTGCAAATGCTGTTATTGCCGCAAATTATACTGCTGTAACGCCCACAGGCGCTAATATTTCCCAAACACTGGCAGCAGGTGCAAAAACCGACAAGGGTGTAGCAATCACTAATGGTATGCCTTACAAAGTATTTGTATTAAGCGTAACTGACGGTGTGAATACAAATACCAATTCATTACCAGCAGCTTCCAGTGTAATTACGCTTAATATTCAACCGGCTGATGTTATTTCCAGTCTGGTTCCGACAGATGTTGCAGAAAACGGAAACGGAAGCGATCTTCAGGTTGCATTTAACAAAGCTGCTAATGAAGCCACTGTTTCCGCATACAGGATTATTGTTGTGGATTCTGCCGATGCAGCAACCTTTAACCTGGATTCTGCAAATGCTGTTATTGCCGCAAACTACACTTCTGTAACGCCCACAGGAGCTAATATTTCCCAAGCATTGGCCGCAGGCGCTAAAACCGATAAAGGTAATGCCATTGTAAACGGAATGCCGTATAACGTATTTGTTTTGAGTGTGGCTGACGGAGTAAACGCACTGACTAATGCATTATCAGCAGCTTCCAATGTAATTACGCTTAATATTCAACCGGCTGATGTTATTTCCAGTCTGGTTCCGACAGATGTTGCAGACAACGGAAACGGCAGCGATCTTCAGGTTGCATTTAACAAAGCTGCTAATGAAGCCACTGTTTCCGCATACAGGATTATTGTTGTGGATTC
>VRUD01000060.1:17952-28353 GCA_019456305.1 Cytophagales bacterium
GCTAAAACCGATAAAGGTAATGCCATTGTAAACGGAATGCCGTATAACGTATTTGTTTTGAGTGTGGCTGACGGAGTGAATGCAATGACCAACGCTTTGTCTACTGCCTCAGGTGTTGTTACACTTCAGTTAATGCCGGCAGATGCAGCAAGCACAGTAACCGGATCCGATATAGCCGATAATGGAAACGGCAGTGACCTGCAGGTTGCTTTCAATAAGGCTGCTAATGAAGCCACTGTTTCCGCATACAGAATTATTGTTGTGGATTCTGCCGATGCAGCAACCTTTGACCTGGATTCTGCAAATGCTGTTACTGCCGCAAATTACACTTCCGTAACACCCACAGGCGCTAATATTTCACAAACATTAGCCGCAGGTGCTAAAACCGATAAAGGTAATGCCATTGTAAACGGAATGCCGTATAACGTGTTTGTTTTGAGTGTGGCTGACGGAGTTAATGCACTGACCAATGCATTGTCTGCATCTTCAAGTGTCATTACACTTCAGGCAGCGCTACCTGTTGCTGCTGGTGCTATTTCCAATTTAGCTGTGGTAGATACAGCTGACAATGGCAATGGCAGTGACCTGCATATTTCTTTTGATAAGGTTCTTGATGAAACTAAAGTTTCAGGATATAGAATTATTGTTGTAGATTCTGTCGATGCATCAACCTTTGATCTGGATTCTGCAAATGCTGTTATTGCAGCAAATTACACTGCTGTAACGCCCACGGGCGCTAATATTTCACAAACATTAGCAGCAGGAGCTACCACGAATAAGGGCAACTCAATTGTAAATAATATGCCATATAATGTGTTTGTCTTAAGCGTTGCTGACGGAGTAAATGCGATAACCAATGCATTATCTGCATCTTCAAGCACTATAACCTTAAAAACAGCAATTGGCATTGAGGATATTGTAAAAGCTCAAAACAACATCGAAATTTACAATATTGACAATACCATTTACATTAACTTTTTGCAAAATGAAAGCCGAAAAGGTGTTATTTCTGTATATAATGTGAATGGACAACTATTAAAGCAGTTAAACACTTCAAAGCTTCAGAATAAGATTACTTTAACAGGAAAACAGGAAGGAATTCTTTTCATAAGAGTAGAAACGGCCAATATAGCCATCACAAAAAAGTTTCTTCTGGCGAGGTAATAAAGTGACATTTAATCTTTAATAAAATTATTGAGGTGACTATATAATAGTAGTTGCCTCTTTTTTTGAATATTAAAGTACCTCAACCCTTATATCTGGAATTTATATAGTTTTTGGAATGGTCTCAACAAATTAAAGTTCATGGGTAGTGATGAATCGTTTTGTAAATTGTAATGCCTCAATCGTATCATCCTTTATAATATAAATCCCAACTTCATTTTTTCCTGGTTCAATATCTTCTTTATTAATAAATGTTTGAAACCCTGAACCATCTAAGTTAAAGAGTCCATTAGCTGACTTAGTTACATCAGGTCTTTTCTCAAGGTTTGTTTCAAAATAATATAAAGCAGTTGAGGATTTTATACAAAGTTTTATTATGGAATTCTCAGAATTTTTACCAACAATAAAAGCCCAACCTCTCACGTTATACCCCCCTTCAAATTCTTCAAAGTCCTCTAATGAATATTTTATATTATTAGTTTCGGTTATGAATGGTAAATGAACATAACTATCAGTTGATACTAAAGCATATAAGCTGTCATTTTTATTAATAAATATTTCTATCTGATAGCTGCCTGGCTGGATCTTATAAAATGGGATAAAGGCTGAAAACCCTGAATTATCAAGATCATAGAGTTTAAAAGCTTTGGTAACATCTGTACGTTTGATCGGCTTTGTATTGAAAATATATCTCTTGTTTTTATATCTTAAAACCAGGTAGATCTCATTTTTAACAGCATTGGTATCTTTTATAAAAGCCCATCCAATTATATTAACCCCAACGCTGCTTTCTTCCAATTTATCAATGTGGTACTCAATATTGTTAATCGTATCATTGATAATTATATCTACCACATCAGAGAACTCATATTCAGATGATTGACTGGCAAGATTGTTTTTAGTATGCAGATATTTCCTGAAATTAAATTGTCTATTTATTTCTCCATGCCTCTTATTACCCGAATTATCGAAAATTAATTTGTCGGTTTTATAAGTATCAAAGTTGTAATAAATTTCCAGTCCTGTTTCCAAACCTGTATATGTAAATTTCAAATTTGATCTTATTTCATCTTCTGTTAAAGCCCGGCTCCAAACCCTGAATTCATCTATTAAAGCTTTAAAGTACTTATTATTATGAGAATGAGTACCGAGTGAAAAAATTGGCTTAATAGTATCCATAGTTGCTTTTTTAGACGCCACTTTAACCTCATTAACATACAAAGCCGGAGCATTGTTATCATATACAACAGCTATGTGATTCCATCCCTTTAATATGCCTTCATATACAATCCTTGCATTTAAATAATTCGCTTTATGTTCATATAGCGAAACACCATTTATTCCTACTGAAACACCTGTTCCTCTGGCATTTCCATCACCTCCATATCCAGGGAACACAGCAAAATGTTGACCTTGAGCGCCATTAGTTCCGGTTAAAGGATCTTCTTTGTCAATTTCATGTATTTGATCAGTCTTAAACCAAAATTCATAAGTAAAAGTACTATTGGGAATACCGGAAGTGTTAAAATGTATAAATTTATTGCCTCCGGTAAATTCAACGGGATCTTTTACAGGTTCTGTAGTTCTATTATTACAAGCAAATAAAACAGTAAAAAGAGCATACCCAATATAAGATTTAAACACAATCAAATGAAAATACTGACTCATTAATTTTTTTCATTAATTTTTTAAAGGTTTCAACTTTAATACTTCCTGAACGTTTTAGAATGTCTCTTTCAGTAAAAATATTAATAAGCTGGCATTTTGCGTATGAACTAACTTCGGTTTTATTTACAAACATTTCAGGAGTTATTTCAAAGACAAACTCGTCATTATATTTTTTTGTAGATAACATGACGCAGTAAAAAATTTCTTCAATATCATAAAACTACCTCATTTGAAATAACAATAGCAGGGTGTGTCTTTAATTGACCATTGGGTAGAGGAAAAGATACCTCCACAACATCTCTTTGATTAACTTTCAAAATTCTAATTTAGCGGCTAGTATTTTTTTGGATTGTATAATAGATCCCTTTTTCAGAACATAATGCTCAGCATCAAAATTATCAATATTAATAATTCCTTCAAACATCTCTTTCCACGGAATTAATTTGCAATAAACATTCATAAAAGCATTCTTGACTTCTGCTGGAAATAGATTTTCAATATCAGGATCATTGTTTATCAAGGAGACAATCAATTCTGAAATGTTTAGCAATAACATATATTCTTTAGCTTTCTCAACAGTCATTTTCTCATAATCAATCAAAAATTTGTCTTTTGAAATCGCATTTAAAATAGATTTTCCTTTATCAGAATGAAAAAAACTTAATAGCTGAAAAGCGCTTTTGATACCATCGATATTAATATCTTTTATATAATTGTAAAGTTTCATTTATAAATAATTTGTTTTAATAAAATTTTACTATTTGTTAGATTTTTCAAAGGCTGCGATTTTAACAAACAGAACAAAGATACAAAAATTGTTTAATGTATAAAATTATCGTTAAAAAGTTAACGATAAGGATATCTTAGGGTCTAACATAAATCTCCACCCTCTCATTTTCATTCTTTGCATAACGGGTACGAAACAGGTGCCTGTATTCCATATTTAATTCCGGTATATTATTCGTTGGGTAGTCGTAAACAGGAAAAAAAATCCGTTTATATGCTGCTGTTTTAAAAAAATTGTCAAAGACGCTCCTGGAATATACCCAGCCCCAGTCTTTTCTGAAAATTATTATATCTGGCTGTGTTTTGAGATCGTCCTCCAGATTATTTAAAACAAATCCCATCGTTACCTTGCTATCCAGGTAATACATATAAGCGCACTCTTCATAATTGGCAGCAATCACTAAATTTTCCGTATCTTTATATTGCTCTTTGATAAAGGGTATCAAATGATCTAACGGACCTTTATACCTGTGGAACATTTCATAAATATGACCGGTTATTTCGGGTATATTATTTGCTCCGTTTAATAAAAACACAGTACAGAGTGAAACAATGATCACTCTTTTAACTTCAGCACGTGCCTGCACGCCAGAGTTTGGGCTGGGAAGTGTTTCGGCACGCCCGCCTGCTATTTTGCGGGCAGGCAGGCGTGCCTGAAGTTTGAATTCTTTTATCAATTCAAAAACGATTAAAATATCAATACAAATAATAACACTTAATATTGGAAGTAATAAAATAATATACCGAGTAAAAATATAAGAAGGAAACAGGGCAATTAAAACAATATAAAAAATGAAAAAGCAAGTCAAAAAATTAGAAACCTGCAATTTTTGCATTAAAGACGAATTCTTTACTCTGAACTCTGAATTCTGATTTATGTTTCTGACTCTGTAATAAAGTATTAGAAAAACAATTTTTAAAAATACAGCTAAATAAATAAATTCGTATTTACCAAAATACTCAAAAACAGAAAATAAATGTTTGAAATAAACCTGGGTGCTGTAATTATAAAATTTGTTGGTCTCACCTGAAACATAAAAAGTTTTAAAGTAAATTAATAACGGAATGATCAGTACAAATGCAACGATTAAAGGAGATATAGCTCTTAGATACCTTTTTAATTCTTTTTTTAATAAAACAGAGGGGTTAGAATGATCTATTCCTTTTTCATCTAAATATTTTTTACTTAAATGAAAAAAGAATTGAAAAGTTTCATATAGTCCAATAAAGGCTGAAAATATAAAAAATACAGGCGCAAGGGTATTGAACAATATCACAAAAAAAATAGTCATTAAAATGAGATATTGATAGAAGCAAATTTTACCCCCACACCAAATATCATTTGTAGATTTTATGATTTGGTGCTGGGGTGTACTGGTAAAAGTATAATTAACATATTGATTAATAATACAAGCGCCTAAAAAAATAACGATGGAATAATATCTTACTTCTCTCAAATGAAGCACCAAGGATACGGACAGTAAGGAGAACAGTACAAAAAAGATCAGGAACAATAATTTTTGCTTACGATCTCCCAAAAATGGTAAAAAAGATAATGCGAGAATACCCATCCCAATCAGGCCTAATAAAGCGAAAGGTAATCTTAGCAAAGCGCTCTTTTTATAAAGGTCATCTGCCGTTTTGGCTATTAAAATACCGATGGTTGAATAATAAAACATAGACCAGCCGATACCAATATATGCATCTGTTTGTTCGTCAATTGCAAAATTTTTGATGGAATGCCGCATCGGGTAAACCACATTCTTTCCATCATGCACTTTAGGATAACCAAATTCCAATACCCGCTTGCCATGCATGACACATTCTGCTTCATCGTTCCATAACAGGGGATAAGATATATTTTTGAACAGGCTGAAAGCAAAAGAAGCTATCAGGATGAGTAATAAAAGAAGAAGGAGGTTATTTATTTTTAGGTTTTGCATCATATTTTTTATTTTACCTAAGAGTCCACTCTAAAAAGTGTTTTTGGTTCTCGCAAAGGCGCAAAGAGCGCAAAGTTATATACTTAACTAATTGATATTCAATCCTTTGCGAACTTTGCGTCTTTGCGAGAAACGATTTCTTTTCAATTTTTTACTTTTTAGAGTGGACTCACCTAATTTAAAGTAATTTCATCCCGAGTACTCGGGATCAACTTACTAAGTTATGTTCTTCATTGAACATTGATCTTAAAATCAGTAAACTGTAAAGCTTTGTTGGTATCATTTTTAATAATATAAAACCCGATTTGATAAACACCGGACTGCAGCTCACCTTTATTGACTACAGCCGAAAATCCGGAATCATCAAGATTTAATGGAGGATGAGCGCTGGTAACATCGGGTCGTTTTATCCTTGTTGTCTTAATAACGTATTGATTTTTATCAGATTTAAAACAAACATATATATTAGTATTTTCAGCATCATATCCAACAATAATCGCCCGACCTTCTATCTGCAGCGCATTTGCAGTTGGTTGTAATCTATCTATAATAGCTGTTATATTATTAGTCGGTACAGGAAGAATTAAATCTACAATATTTGAACTATAAAGATTTAAAAGACCATAATGACTTTTATTATTAAAATCTTTATCAGGGCTTTTTTGTAAAATCAACATAGAGTAGTTTGAATCAGGAGCATAATTAGTAGTTTCATCATCCCATTTAAAAATCGTTTCTTTACCGGGCAACAAATCTACTATACCAATAAGCTTATAATTATTCAAAGTATAATTATTAAGCCAGTTGAAAATATATTTTTCTGAACCAGGCAGAATATTCCACGAAATTGGTTGAGTAACCACAATAATTTCAGGACTGGCAGCTTCAACCTCTCTTATCATTTCTTTTTGCATTTTTAAATTATAATCATGGGTTTCCATTAACGGATACAGATACATGTAGCTTGTTGCCGAGTGCCTGTTGGCATGAAAATAGATTTGAGGTTCATTGCCAAATACAAAGATCTTATCATCCTCATTGGTTCTGGAATTGATAAATTTTCCGATCTCTATTGATTCAGGGAAAGGCGCCAGTTCATATACTTTTCTTGAGATCGTGTTGTTGTCTGCCATAAAGAAATAATCTTTTTCAGCAAAGACCCCTATCATCACAATACCCAAATACAAAATACCGGTAAAAACGGAACTTATTTGAGGTAATATAAACTTCTGCCTCATTATTTCCGTACAGTAAGACAATGACAATCCCACCAACAGTGCCACTGTAGGGAGGAGCATCACAAAATAATGTGGCCTGAAATAATACCCGGGAAAGAGAGAAATAAAGGAAAAAATGAACAAAAGCAGGATAAAAATTTTTAGTTTACGGCTAAACTTATCGAGAAGCAATAACAATAATCCTGCTAATGCTATTATCCATAATAAAAGAAAACCATCTGTTACATATATGATCGCTCCTGCGAGAGTTTTTAATGCATAGGAAAAATCCGTTGCAGAGCCATATTTAAGCGCATATTCAAAAACCCAGAACGAAAACTTATCATAAACCCCTGCAATAGAAAGATATAGAAGAATAAAAGCAAATGGAATGATGGATCCAACAATGAAGGTTCCGTTCACTTTTAAAAACCTTCCCTGTTTCAGGGGCTTATTCTGAAATAAGTTCCAGTTAATATACGCCAGTGCAAACAGGATGAAAAATAACCCGGGTTGTTTCATTATGAAGGCAATGCCCAATAAAAAACCGCTCCAAAAGAAGGTTGGCAACCTATTATTTTCCAGCCCTTTAAGTAAAAGCAAAAAACCACCTAAAGCTGCCAGCACTACGAAATGCGTAGCATGTGCAGCAAAGCCCAAAACGGAATGGTTATAAGATAAGATCGCGTAGGTTGCCGCAGCAAATATTGCGGAATATGAATTCAACAGCTTTCGTGATAACTGATACATCAATACAATGTTTGCCAGGTTTACCATAAGAAACCCAAAGTGAATGCCTGCTGTGCTTTGTCCGAATATGGCCATCATAAGGGCATACATATAATAAGTTCCGGGCAGCTTCATATTGGCAGCTTCACTATAGGGCGGTATACCCTGAAGGATCAATTGTCCCATATAGGCAAACTCACCTTCGTCACGTTCGAGTGGGAAGTTGAGGAGACGGAGGCGGAGGAGGGTGACTGATAGCAGGATTAAAACTAAAAGAATCCAATAAATTCTTGATCTGGTAAAATAGAATATGGTTGATTTCATTGTAGAGGCAAAAATATTAAAACATAACATTAATTAATTCTATTTTTCACAATTAATTAGTAAATTGTAATCAAATGTTTTCCGCAAAATACAACAATTACTCTTTCAGTTTCTATACAGCTACTTCAATTGTAGTTGCCAATATGATTGGTACGGGCGTTTTTGTAAGTCTGGGATTTCAGGTTAAAGATCTTACTTCCGGTTTTGCAATATTGGCTTTATGGTTCCTGGGTGGAGCTATTTCTTTATTTGGTGCATTTGCCTACGCAGAATTGGGTGCTGCTAAACCTCGATCGGGGGGCGAATATCATTTACTTTCAGTTATTTACCACCAAAGCATTGGTTTCTTAGCGGGCTGGGTTTCTTGTCTGGTAGGTTTTGCTGCCCCACTTGCTGCTGCTTCAATTGCGTTCAGCTGGTATTTGTTAAGTTCGTTGAAATCTTCACTACTATTAACAGATATATCAGAAAACACTCATTTAATTTTTACTTCAAAATTTATTGCAATTTCCATTATTGTTGTTTTAACTGCTGTTCATTCTTTCCATAAAAAAATAGGCGCTTCATTTCAAAATATCATGACAGCTTTCAAAATATTGGTTATTCTGTTATTAATTCTATTAGGGATTTTTCATAATAAGCACACGAATATTGACTTTACATTAAATATTGCAGCATTAAACGAAATGATCACACCGGCATTTGCCATATCACTTTTCTTTGTTTCATATTCATATTCGGGCTGGAATGCGGTTGTATATATTGCAGGTGAAATTAAAAATCCTTCCAAAAATATTCCTCTAAGCCTGATCTCAGGGACTATATTGGTTTCATTTATATACATCATGTTAAATTTCGTTTTTCTTTATACGATTCCAATTAAAGAGATGAGTGGACAGATTGAAATCGGATATTTATATGGTTATAAATTATTAGGCCCACAAATTGGCAATCTCACGGGTTTAATAATTGCTTTTTTGCTGCTTTCTACGATGAGTTCATTAATCATTACGGGGCCACGGGTTACCCAGGTTATGGGAGAAGATCATAAATTATTAAAGTATTTTTCACGCAAAAACAAATATCAAGTACCTTCAAGGGCTCTTTTAATACAATGTTTAATCTCTGTTTTTTATGTTATTACATCTTCATTTGAACAGATCATTATTTACATCGGCTTTACTTTAAATCTGTTTACTCTTTTAACCGTAGCGGGAGTGATCATAAATAGAATTAAACATCCTGATATTGCATTGCCTTATAAGACATTCGGTTACCCAATAACACCAATAATATTTATTGTCATTAGTACCTCGATTTTAATTTTTGGTTTACTGTATAAACCTTATGAATCATTGGCGGGTTTAATTATTACCTTTTCTGGATTTATTATTTATTTTGCTGACAAATATTTAAATAAAAACCTGAAAATATTTTGAGTTGTAAAAAAAAACAATCTATTTGAATTTTTAAATTTATTAAAGAAAAATGAAAACAAATAATTTTAAATACGGGGCTTTAATAGTAATTATTGGTATGCTGATCTTCCCTCTTGTAATGCCGAAAACATTTAAAAAAATGATTCCTGTTGGAGTCAAAGAGGCTATAAAGAATCATTTTGAAGTAAAGACTACTACAATTGTTCAGAACATGGATACAGTGAGAATAGAAAAGATTGATCGTGAATCTATTGCTAATTTGTACCTGACAGGAAATGGAATTGAGATCGGTGCACTACATTTGCCATTAAAAGTACCGCCTTCAGCTTCCGTAAAATATGTAGATATTTTACCTAAGTCTGAACTGGAAAAGCATTACCCTGAATTATTAAAAGACTATGAATTGGTGGAGGTTGACATCGTTGATGATGGGGAATATTTAATAAAAATCCAGAATTCATCCCTGAATTTTGTCATTGCATGTCATTTTCTTGAACATTGCCAGAATCCTATAGCAGCTGTTGAGAACTTCTTGAGGGTGTTAAAACCCGGAGGAATATTGTACCTGGCTGTACCTGATAAGAGATATACTTTTGATAAAGATCGCCCAATCACATCTTTTGAACATTTATTAAAGGATTATGAAGAAGGTCCGGAGGGGGTCCAGAAAAGAGCATTTCAGAGAATGGGTTACAATGGTTAATAAGACAGAGGGCGAGGAGGCAATAGAAAAAGAAATTACACATTTGATGAATATGAATTATAGTATTCATTACAATGTTTGGAGACAAATTGATCTCCTGGACTTTTTTGTTAAATTAAAGCAGGATATGGAATTTCAATTTAATATTGAGCTGGTTTTTCAAAGAGATCAAAGAGAAAATGAAGTAGTTGTTATTCTAAAGAAAAACTAATTTTTTTTGAATATTGCGGTTATTACAGAATCGCTTGTTAATAACAGTAATACGACCACTGTTTTATTCGAATAAGCCCCTGACTTCATCTCTTTTATAGCCGATAATTTTTTTAAATCAGTGTAATTCGTGGTTTAAATTTATTATTCAAAACAATCAAAACAAAACACCTTATCTGTAAATTTACAATTTTTAATGATGATTTTAGAAAAATCTG
>VRUD01000061.1 GCA_019456305.1 Cytophagales bacterium
GGAATCGGAGAAACGGAGAGAAAGAAAACGAAGCAATTCACCGATTCACCCATTCACCCATTCACCGATTCGGTAAGGAATAGTGGCGGGGGAGATTTAGAGGGGGCTTCTTTACAATATGCAGGCGCCTACCGCCCGCTTTTTTTAGTCAGAAATGGGGAATTATCTGAAATAAAAGGAGACCGGTTTTCGATTGGAGGACTTCAAATAGACAGAAAACGCAAATTCACCAATCATACCCTGGATATACAAAAAGGAGATAGTATTTATATTTTTACCGATGGATTTGTTGACCAATTTGGCGGAGTCAAAGGCAAGAGATTTATGTCTAAAAGATTCAAAGAGTTCCTACAAGATATCCAGGATGTGAACATTCGGGAGCAGGGTAAGGTATTGGATGAAACGATTGAAAAATGGCGGGGTAATGAAGAACAAATAGATGATATCCTGGTGATTGGGATAAGGTTTTAATACAGTAGGCAATTGACAATTGACAGTTTGTAAATTTTGGTCTTTATTCTTTTAAAAAAGTATTCCTGTAGTTCTTTATTTATAAATATGTGGAAATCTGTATATTTAGAACCAATTGTGGCAATTTCTACCTGTATTCCAGGATTTACAGCATACTTTTTCATCGCTAATGCTTCATTACTACTTAACTTATTTGAAAAAGAAGTTGGTAAAGAAAATAACTTAGCAGGACGGGTTGTCTTCCAACGATTAACAGGTATGCTCTTCCTGGGAATTATTCCTGCTATGATCGGTTTAACATTACTCTCCAAAACTCCCTTTGACTTCGGGATAAAAGCAGAAAATTCACTACCCACATTATATTGGATTCTCGGTTTATCCGCTATCATAATACCCATCAACCTTGTACATGCCCGAAAACAGGACAACGTAAAGATCTATCCCCAGATCAGAGCTAAAAAATGGACTATAAAACTCATATTGATCAATGTTTTTACCTGGGCAGCTTATTTATTTGCGTATGAATTTTTGTTCAGAGGCTTTTTATTGTTTTCCTGCATGCCAGCTTTAGGTATCTGCCCCGCTATTGCGATCAACACAGCGATTTATTCCCTTGTCCATATTCCCAAAGGTATTAAGGAAACTTTAGGAGCTATTCCATTTGGTATTTTACTCTGTATAATTACTTTTGATACCGGCACTATTTGGGCAGCTTTTTTTATTCATTTGATACTTGCTATTTCAAATGATCTTATCGCTATTTATGCCAATCCTGCAATGCAATTTAAGTTAAGAAAATGACTACAAAGAAGCTTAGAGGTGAGCTAAAAAAGGCAAAAAAGTGGGCTTTTGATAATCTTGTTGGCAATAAAGTGTATAATAAAAATAACGAAATCTATAAATAAATTTTTATAATTGCATCGGTTCTAACAAAACGAATTATCGCATTGGAGAATATTTTCATCACAGGCGCTACCGGATATATAGGCAGCAACCTGGCGCTAAAACTTGCTGATTCAGGCAAGATCGTTCATGCTCTATGCCGGTCAAGGTCAAAGGCATCTTCTTTAGATCATAAAAATATAGTGCTTTTTGAAGGAGATATCCTTGATAAAGAAAGTATAGAAGCATCCATGAGATCCTGTGAAAATGTTTACCACCTGGCAGCTTACGGAAGTATATGGTCTAAAGACCCACAAACTTATTTTGATATTAACATTCAGGGAACCGTAAATATTCTCAATGCAGCCGCCAAATTGGGTGTAAAAAAAGTGGTTTTCACTTCAACTGCAGGCACCTTCGGACCTTCTATAAATTCATCGAACTTGTCTGATTCCAATAATAGCGGAACAGGTAACAGTATGGTTAACGAAAAAAGCATACGAACAATTGATTTTTTCACAGAACATGAACATTCTAAATTCCTTGCCGAAAAAAAAGTACAACATTATGCCAGAAGAAATGAACTTGATGCTGTGATCGTGTGCCCTTCCAGGGTATATGGGCCAGGTTTGCTGACTAAAACCAATGTTGCTACCAAAATTATGAAGTTATATATAGAAGGCAAATGGCGCTTGGTCCCTGGCAGCGGCAAATATATTGGCAATTACGCCTATATTGATGATGTTATAAACGGGCATATTCAGGCTATGAATAAAGGAATCTCGGGCGAAAAATATATTTTAGGTGGTACAAACGTTTCTAATAATGAAATTTTTGATATGATCGCCAAAATTTCTCTAAAAAACTATAAAATGTATCATATTCCCATATCCCTGGTGTTAACATTAGCAAGAGTTCAGGAGTTATTTGCCTGGTCATTTAATCGTCCCCCGGTAATTACGAGTAAATGGGTAAAAAGATATTTATACAACTGGGTATTTTCAAGCGAGAAAGCAGAAAAAGAATTAGGATACAAAATTACGCCTTTAGAAGAAGGGATAGAGAAAACGCTTCAATGGTTAAATACTAAGAACATATGACAGTTGACAATAGACAATAGACAAAAGACAGTAGACAATAGACAATAGACAATAGATAGTAGACAATGGATAATAAGACAATAGATTAATTGTTTTTTTTACGTGTATATTTTTCAGGATAATACTGTCAACTGCCTACTGCTTACTGTTTTTTTGGGCTCTATCTCATGATCTCCACCCATCCACTGATGACAGCTTTGTCACTAAGCGGTCTTTCTACATTATTCCAGGTTTCTTCTTTTGTTCCAAAAAACGGCTTTCCATCTATAGTAATTTGCTGAAGCGCTTTATTAAATATTTCAATCACATAATAATAGGTTGCATCTGGTAGATCTCCGCCTTTATTATTGGTGCCTCTCCATATTACTCCACCATCATTATTATCGTGATTGTTGTCATTTTCGTTGTTATAATTACTACCCTCCCATACAACATCTCCCCACCTGTTGAATATCTGGACACTGTTTTCCGGGGCGGTATTAATGCCTTCAATGATCCAATAATCGTTTGCCTGATCATCATTGGGTGAAAAACCACTGAATATCGTTAATGCTATTTCACAAATTATATCTTCAGGATAATCATTTTTAATAGATACCGAATCTGTTATTTTACATCCAATTAAATCAGTAACAGTAACGACAGCCCACGGCACCAGCAGTATTTCATTGACAGAGTCCTTTGGAATTACACCCGGATTCCCGGTCAATGTCCATTCGTATGTATATGGCGGCCTTCCACCTGACGCTACGGCAATAGCAGTACCACCATTGCGGCACAATGCAATGGTATTCACGGTTAAAGGTTCTGCTATATTCAGTACTATGCTTGTATCATCTTCACAACCATTATTTGTCGTTACAATTAACTGAACCGTAAATGAATCTGCACTTGCATATTGATGTAATGGATGTTGCTGAAAAGACGAATCACCGTCACCAAACGTCCATAAGGATGTAATAGTATCATTCAAATTTGTGAATTTGTTTGCTTCCTCAAAACACACAGTATTTACACCGAAACCTGCCAGAGGTTTCGGATATACTATTACGCTATCTTGTACTGTATCCTTACAGTTACTATTGGTCGTTACAATCAACTGCACAACAAAAGTACCTGCTGTATAGTTATGTGTTGGATTTGTATCATTAACAATAGGAGTTCCATCTCCAAAATTCCACTCCCAGGTAGTTATGGTATCAGGAACGCCTATAGTTGACAAATTCGTGAACTGTGTTGAACTACCATTTTCACATACAGTGGTTGCGCTAAAATCAACAGCAGGTACTGGATTTACGATTACAACCGTATTCGTAGTATCGCTGCAGCCATTCGGGGTAATGGAAATTAGCTGTACGGTGTAAGCGCCTGCACTATCATATAGATGGTTGACCGTATCGCCAACAGCAGTGGTGGCGTCACCAAAATCCCAATAAGCCGTGTCGCCACCGGTAACTAACGGGGTGGTATTCATAAAAGTAGTGGTAATTCCATAGCACTCGGTTCCATTAGCCCATGTTATATCAAATGCGGCAGCAGGTGGCGCAAAAACCGATGCAGCTTTTTCAAGTGTATCCCTGCACCCTCTATCAGTTTCTACGATCAATTGTACAACATAACCCCCTGCGCTATCTGCGTAAAAATGCCCTCCCGGATTAGGTAGAATTGATTGGGTGGAATCTCCAAAATCCCAGTCCCAGGCTACAAGACTGTCAGGTACCGCATTAGAAGCATCGGTAAAGAAAATGGTATCCCCAAAGCATACATTTAAAAAATTAAAATTACTGCTTGGCTTATCATATACTATTACGCTGTTTTGTACTGTATCCTGGCAGCCATCAGAGGTAGTTACAATCAAAGTTACAACAAAAGTGCCGGCAGAGTCATATTTGTGTGAAGGATTTTGCTGAACGGAAAAAGGGGTGGAATCTCCAAAACTCCATAACCAGCTTGTAATACTATCACCTGCAATGGACGACAGATCTGTAAACTGTGTGTACAATTTCTCACATACGGTATCTGCACTAAAATCAGCAATAGGCTTTGGGTCAACGATTATAGCCTTTTGTATCGTATCTGTACATGCACTGTCGGTTGTTACAACTAATTGAACAGTAAAAGTATCTGAAGTCAGATAATAATGAACAGGGTCTTGCAGCGTGGAATTATTAGCATCTCCAAATTCCCAGTTCCATCCGGTTATGTTGCCACTTGACGCATCTGTAAACTGTGTTGAGTCACCAAAGCAGATGGTAGGGGCTGTGAAATCAGCCACAGGATTCGGATCAACCGGTACAATTTTGGTTATGGTACCGGAAGTACAACCGGCCGCTGTGGTTACAGTCAATGTAACGCCATAATTGCCAGGTGGGTTGTACGGATGTCCCGGGTTTGGCAGGGTAGAAGTACCGCCATCTCCAAAATCCCAATCCCAACCGGCTATGCTGCCAAAAGCTACGCTTGACTGGTCAGTGAACTGTGTTGAGTCATCCGCACACGCTATTGAGTAGCTAAAGTCTGCGACAGGTATTGGATTTACGATAATATTTTGCTGCGCTGTGTCTGCGCAGCTATTATCAGCCGTTACAACTAACTGCACCGTAAATGAATCTGCACTTGCATACAGGTGTGATGGATTTATTTGCATAGAAAGATTAAGATCACCAAAATCCCACAACCAGGTAGCAATAATTCCGCCAGCCATGCTTGAAGTATCGGTAAACTGTACAGGAGAGCCGGCACATACATTAGTTGCAGTAAAACCGGCAACAGGGTTTTGATTTACGGTTACGTCCTTTACTTTAGTAGCAACACATCCGCTATCGGTTGTTGAAATTAATGTTACTGAAAAAGTCCCTGTATCCCCGTATAAGTAGGATGGATCTTGCAGCGTAGATGTGCCCATGGCATCTCCAAAATCCCAGTTCCATGAATTGGTAAAGGTGGAGAGGTCTGTAAACTGGGTTGAATCTCCAAAACATACAGTAATGGCGCTGAAATCAACGATTGCCGGCTGAAAAACTTCGATACTATCTACGATCGTATCCTGGCAGCCGTTATCGCTGGTAACTATAAGTGTAACTTCATAATTTCCGTAAGAACCATATAAATGTGATGGATTTGGTATGGTATCGGTAGCAGCATCCCCAAAATCCCAATCCCAACCGGTAATGCTGCCGCTGCCAATCGTAGACAGATCAGTAAAAAATGTCGGGGTAAGCTCACACTCTTTGGTATAGCCAAAATCAGCTACAGGTTGTGGAAATACAGAAATGCTCTTCTGTATCACATCCGTACAGCCATTAACGTCTGTGACGGTTAGCTCAACAAGATAGTTTCCCCCGATGCTGTAAAGGTGGCAGGGGTTTTTCAGGGTATCAGTACCGGTATCTCCAAAATTCCATGAATAGCTTACCGCCGGGCTGCCTGTGGATTGGTCAGTAAATTGGATACAGCCAACTGAGCATCCGGAAGGAGCGGTGAAATTGGCAACGGGGTTTGGATTTATCGTTACGATCATAGCATCACTATTACTGATGCAGCCATTAATATCGGTTACGGTTACCGTGTAAGTGGTTGTTGAAGCAGGCGATGCGGTAGGATTGGGAGCCAAAGCGTTTGATAAGCCTGTTGGCGGACTCCACGAATAGGTAAGGGGGCCTATGCCGCCTGAGCCGGTCGGGCTGCCGCCTATCACTACACTCCCGCCTGCGCATGTTGCCTGATTCGGGCCCGCGCTTGCGATTGGACTGGGATTGACCGTTACTACCATGGCATCGCTGTTAGTACAGCCGCCACCACCGACATCGGTTACTGTAACCGTGTAAGCAGTTGATGAAGCTGGCGAAGCGCTTGGATTTGCTACGGTGTTGTTGGGGGATAATCCTGTTGATGGACTCCACAAATAGGTATAGGTGCCCGAACCTCCTGAGGCAGTTGGGCTGCCGCCTATGGTTACACTACCGCCTGAACATATTGATCTGTTTGGGCCAGCGTTAACTGTTGGTGCAGCATTTACGGTTATATTTTGTGGTGTGGTACATTGTGTACAGCCGCTGCTACTGGTTACGCATAAGGTTACACTTTTGGTACCTGATGTGGTATAGGTATGGCAAGGATTACATAGCGTAGAAGTATTTCCATCTCCAAAACTCCACGAACAGGTTCCGGGTGTAGATGTATTGGTAAATTGCGTACAGGTTCCCAGGCATACAGTATTGTTAGTGAAATTAGCTGTGGTAGGCGGGCCGTAAAACAACGTATAAACCGCCCTGTCAACACATACAGTATTGGTACCAGTACCACCTACCTGGTCAATGGTCAGATTAACGCAATTATTACCGCCATAGTTATAACCGGGAATACCGCAAGGGAAAGTCAGGTCAACGGTGCTGGGCCAGCAACTATTACACGCACAACCATTCGGTGTTGTTACATAACCAATAGTTACACCATTTAACTGTATGGTCAAACCCGCTGAGCCGCAATCAACCTTATAAACCACGATCCTTACCCTGGTGACGATATTACCGGCAGGTACACAATCTGCAAAACACCTTGAACTAGTTTGGGTATTTCCCCAATTTGGCCACCCGGACCAAGGGGGGCCGCAGGCATAATTTCCCACAGGTCCGCCACATATCTCACACCAGCCCGTAGACCAGTTCGCTGTCCCTGTGCATGATTGGGCATAACTAACAGCAGGGATAAAAAATATCATTACCAGCAGGGTAATGAATGTTTTTTTTAGCGAGTTGTTCGTAATAGTTTTCATGATAAATAAAGTTAATTTCAAATAAAAACAGCAAGATAGTCACTAATTATAACAAACGCAAGTATTTTCGTAAAAAATATTTAAAATCAATTCTTTTTTCGTTCTCCATGGTTTTTTTGTATTTTAATGCTTAAATATTTGTAAAGGTAAGCATTAAAATACAAATGCAAGTAATTTGGTAAATTTTTTAATTTTTTAAACCTACAACGAACCTGCGAGTTAAAAATATTTTTTTAGTTTGTCTTTATCTACCATTTCATACGACATTTCATAAAATTCATTATTATCTTTAGGTAAATCAAGCAATTTCCTGGCTAATGCTTTATTACACAATGTTTCATTTCTAATTCCGCAATAATCCTGAAAAGATGAAAACTCCCAGTCTTCCATTCTTTTTACTACACCTGCAACATAAGGATTTTGATGAATATAATTAAAACATATAAAAGGGTACTCATTTGTCGACATATCCCCAGTTGTTCTTTTATGGCTATCCTGTTCTAAATCTATAGCATCACTATGCTGTTGAAATAATGAACCGGTTCTATTTTCTTGTTTATTAATTGCTTTGGAATAAGAACTCAAGATTATACCAATAGCTTTATTTAGGGAATTATCTCTCAGATTCTCTTTTGTATATAATAAAAAGTGAAAATGATTAGTCATCAGACAATAAGCCAGTATTTCACAATTTGGTAGCATATGCTTTTTTACCTTTCTAAGAAAGTATAAGTAATTTTCTCTATTATAAAATATTTTGACTTTATCATTACCTCTATTATAAAAATGATACATCCTGTCAGGAACAAATTCCATAATTATTATGTAGATAGTTGATAGTTGTAGCACGACTTTCCACCCTATACGCCAGCCCTTAGTCGTACTACAACGACACAACGACATTACTTAAGTTTTATTCGTCATAGTACAACTTAGGGTTAGTGTAAGCGTTGGAAAGTTGTGCTATGACTAAACCTCGTTAAGGGGGTTCATAGCTGTAGCACAACTTTACATCGCACCTGTTGGATATGAGAAATCCCACACCTGTGTGCCCCCGAGTACTCGGGGGTGTGCACAGGAAACAACCCATCCCTTCCCGAGTACTCGGGACAACGACCTAATTTCGCTGATACTCAATCTGACCACTTTCCTCTACCAAGCCCAACCCTTATCCGGGCTACATTCGCCTCTGCCCGGCTCGGATTAACAATCCGAGCTACTATCACCGCATTATCTCCACCCAGCCATTTATGATTACCTTTTCACCTTCATAAATAACAGGTTCAGGCTTACCATTTTTTGTAACCTCTATTTGCCTGCCGGTAGTATTGGTTATTTCAATCAAAAAGAAATAAGTTCCATCTGGTATTCTTCTGCCGCGCCTGTTGGTTCCTTTCCAAAAAACATCCTTATTATCATAATTTTTCTCTCCCCATACGAGATGCCCATACCGGTTGTAGATCGTTACATTGTTATTTGGAAAAGAGTCAATTCCAATAATATACCACGAATCGTTTACATCATCAAGATTAGGAGATATTCCGCTGTAAAAGGTCAATTTAATGGCCGTAATAGAATCTACAATAACCTCAGCGCTATCAACACAGCCGTTGGCGTCAGTAACAATAATCGTATAAATACCAGCATACAAATTAAATGCAGTATCAGTTTTCTGACCGGTTGAATCATCCCATAAATAAGAATAAGGCCCGGTTCCTCCGGTAACGCTTACCCATGCACTGCCATCATTATTGCCTGCAAAAGATGGCGTTGAATCTGTGGTTAGCACAATAAAAGAGACAGGTTGAGTTATGGTAACTATAGCAGAATCAGTACAACCATTGCTATCGGTTACAACAACTGTGTAGGTTCCGGCAGGCAAACCGGTAGCAGTTGAATCCGTTTGGTTCCCCGGATCATTCCATAAATAGGTGTAAGGTGGCGCCCCATTTTTAACCGTTATATAAATTTGGCCGTCACTGGAATCTTTGCAAGATATGTTGGACGAATCAACATCCAAAACTAATGCTCCAGGCTCAGTAATCGTTACACTATCGACTTCACTGCATCCACTGGCGTCTGTAATAGTTACCCAAATTGTATCTGCTGATAAATTCGTTACAGCATCAGAAGTAGCATTTGTTCCCAAGGTACTATTACCGGTTGACCATACGTAATCATAAGGGGATGGACCTGCTGTAATACTTGCTGTTACCATCCCGTCTGTGCCGCCATTACAACTCACATTACTGTTTACTGTCACAGTTAATCCAATGGACGGGGGTTCTGTTAAAATTACATTGATGAAAGATTTACAGCCATTGCCATCTGTAATTGCCAAAGTATATGAACCAGCGGTTAAAGTATTTATATCTTCTGTTGTTTGTGAATCTGACCATAAATAAGCATAAGGCAATGTACCGCCAGATACAGAAATATATATGTCGCCACTGTTGTCGCCATTACAGGATATGTTTGAAGTAGAATCCAACTTAATGACCGGCGCTAATAAATTATTTACAATTGCATAAGCAGAATCTACACAACCGTTTGAATCAGCGACTATTACCGTATAAAAACCAGCATATAAATTAAATGCTGTATCGGTTGTTTGTCCCAGGGAATCATCCCATAAATAAGTGTATGGGCCAGCGCCACCGGAGATAACAGCCCATGCCAACCCATCATTTTGTCCGCAAATAGCGCTGCCGGTATCTGCAGATACGTCTAGTGCGCCAGGGCCAGTGAATATTATACTGTCTGAAGTAGTGCAGCCATTAGCATCTGTGATCGTTACAGAATGGGTACCAATTGCTAAGCCTGATATGGTATTAAATGTATCTGTTGAAGCTAAGGTAATATCACCGGTTGTCCAACTATAATCATAAGGGAGGGTACCGCCTGTTAAGCTGACTGTTGCTATGCCGCCTGTACAACTTAGATTGCTTGTTGTGGTCAATATAAGGGGGTCAGGTTCATAGATCGTAAAATTTATTTCAGCAAAACAACCAAAGGCGTCAAAAACAGTAACCGTATACGGCCCTGCCGGTAAGCTGTCTTGTGTATTTGACGTAGCAATAGTATCAATAGAAATATTGCCAGGCGCCCACAGATAATTGTAAGGGGGTGTGCCGCCCGATACACTTGCTGTAGCTAGTCCGTCCGCTCCTCCGTTACAACTTACGTGATTATCTATTGTTAAGATCAATCCTAAAGGCAGCGTCCCGATCACAGAAGCCGTATTATTAACAATAGTTGCAGCGCTGTTAATGGTTCCCCCCGATCCTATCTGTGTTGCGGTAGAATTTACAACAGTTGCAGGAGCATTTACGATGGGAACCACAGCACCCCCTCCGCAGCCACCTACATCACTCCCACCTGTGGAATCAGCTTTGATCAAAAAAACGTCAAATCCTCCTGCCCCAAAACTTTGTGAATACCCAGCGATAATATACCCTCCATCAGCGGTTTGTTTTATTGAACTGGAAAAATCGTCACCTGATCCGCTGCCAAAGGATTTCATATTTCCTATCATATTTCCGGCAGGATCAGTTCGGAGTAGATAAACATCAACAGTTGTTGCCCCAAAACTGTTAAAATTTCCTGTGACAACGTATCCCCCGCTATTATTTTGCACAACGGACAACCCATACTCAAATTCTGCACCTCCGTAAGTTTTTGACCAGGACAAATTTCCGACAGGATCTGCCTTGATCAAATAAATATCATCATTACCGGCTCCAAAACTGCTTGTATAGCCGCTGATAATGTATCCTCCATCCCCTGTTTGGTGAACTTCATATCCTTCTTCGTCTCCTGTACTGCCCCCAAAAGATCTTGTCCACAGCGTATCTCCGTCAGCATTAGTACGGATCAAATACACATCAGCCCCCCCTGCTCCAAAACTTTCGGTTTTTCCTGCAATGATATAACCATTGTCATTAGTTTGCTGAATCGAATTGCCATGATCGGCAGCGCTTCCGCCAAAGGTTTTAGCCCACATTGTATTTCCATTAGCATCTGCCTTGATAAAATAAAGATCAGCCCCTCCGGCTCCAAAACTTTCTGTTACTCCGGTGATGATATAACTACCGTCTGTGGTTTGGATCACTGAACTGCCTGCGTCATAAACTGCTCCTCCATAAGTTTTTGTCCATTGGGTGTTTCCATTAGAATCGGTTTTGATCAAATAAACATCATATTCTCCTGCTCCAAAACTGTTGGTATACCCGGTGATGATATATCCCAGGTCAGTGGTTTGCATCACTGATCTGCCATGATCGTTGCCAGTCCCGCCATATGCTTTTGTCCACAATGTATCTCCAAGAGAATCGGTTTTGATCAGAAGTACGTCATTACCTCCTGCTCCGAAACTATTCGTAGTTCCTGTGAAAATATATCCCCCGTCAGCAGTTTGATAGATGGAATAGCTGGTATCTTCACTTATGCCGCCATAGGTTTTTTGGAAGACTTGCTGAGCGATTGAAGATTTCACCCCGTTAGATAATATCAATACTAAAAGGACTTTTATATAAACTGAATAGATAATTAACTTTTTCATCCAAAATATTTCTTATTGATAATCTACTTTCTTAGTTATTACACCTCCATCTGTCACAATCTGTAAATAATATATCCCTTTAGGGTATTTACTTAAATCAAGGGATAAGTTTACCAAACCTACAAGGTTTGGTAAACTTTCAGCAAATATCCTCTTTCCACTAATATGATACAATTTAATCAATGTATTTGTTTTTTTTGTCAGATCAATGCTCAAAGTAAATTGACCGGTATTGGGATTGGGATAAACCTGAAGATTGAATCCCGCCAAAGGCGGGAGAAGATTGAAAATTCCTGTAATTTCAGAAACTGCAACCGAAGCGCTGTCTTTACAGCCATTGCTGTCAGTAACAACCACTGTATAAAACCCTGCCGGCAAGCCGGTAGCTGTATCTGAAGTTTGCCCGGCTGAGTCACTCCACTGGTATAAATAGGGCTGTGTACCGCCTGATACGATTACCCATGCCTTGCCATCATTATTGCCGGCAGTAGCTGAATCTGAGCCTGTAGTTAATACAATGGAATCAGGTTCAGTGATCACTACCCCGCCTATGGCGGGGCATCCATTGGCATCTGTAATCGTTACTGAATATGACCCGGCTAACAAACCCGTAACTGTATTAGTTACATTAGTTGTTGCTATTGTGCTGTCACCGGTTGACCATCTATAATCATAAGGTGAAATGCCTCCTGTCAAGATTACAGTAGCCACTCCTTCTGTTCCTCCATTACAGCTCACATTGCTGTCTGCGGTAGTGTTCAAATTAATAGGAAGCGGCTCAGAAATTGTGGTACTATCAATAGCAATACATCCGGCAGAATCAGTAATAGTGACGGTGTGTGTACCTGCCGGCAGGTTTATTGCTGTAGTATCAGTCTCAAGATTATCCCAAAAATATGTATAAGGGGGGGTACCGCCTGTTGCTGAAACAGTTGCTGAACCGTTGTTGCCTCCATTACAGGATACGCCATTATTTAATGTAAAGATAAGACTAATTGCGACAGGCTG
Organism: Cytophagales bacterium; assembly: GCA_019456305.1. Lineage (NCBI taxonomy): Bacteria > Pseudomonadati > Bacteroidota > Cytophagia > Cytophagales > Cytophagales bacterium. The sequence continues at coordinate 12,797 of VRUD01000061.1, forward strand.
GGTTAAAGTAATATTCTGGTTAGAAATACAACCGACACTATCTGTAACAGCTACGGTATATGTCCCTGCCACTAAATTAGAAATGAAAGGGTCTACACTTCCATTTGACCACAGGTAAGCGTAAGGTTGCGTGCCACCGATTACTGTAATAGTTATAGCTCCATCAGCACCATCATTACAGGTAATATTTGTTGAAAACACATTATTGATCACCGGAGCGCCTACATCATTAACAATTACAAAGGATGAATCTTTACAACCGTTTGAATCAGTAACGGTTACCATATAATTGCTAGAAAATAAATTAACTGCCGTATCGGTTGTTTGGGGCGCTGTGTCGTTCCATAGATAAGTATAAGGAGCGGTACCTCCTGTTACGGTAACCCATGCGGTTCCATTATTTGTGAGGCAGTTGGCATCGGTTGAACCTGTTGTTAGAGATAATGCAGCAGCAGGTTCAGTGATTATTACAACTGCTGAATCTGTACAACCATTCAAATCTGTAACATAAATAGTATAAGTTCCTGCAGGTAAATTAGAAGCGATTGTATCTGTTCCACCAATGGGCGACCATAGATAAGTATAAGCCGGAGTTCCTCCTGTAACAGCAGCAGTTGCCTGACCTGTTGCCGCTCCATTACAAAGTACATCAGTAGAAGTAATGGTGATGGTTACAGGGGGTGGTTCTGTAATTGTTATACAGCCAACAGAGATACATCCAACAGCATCAGTAACAGTAACACAATTTGTATCTGGTGGCAGGGCAATTGCGGTAGAGTCAGTCTCAGTATTATCCCATAGGTAGGTAAATGGCGCTGTACCTCCCGACATTGTCGCAGTGGCTGTACCGTTAGAATCGCCATTGCAGTAAACATTATTGTTTACCGTGGTTGTTAATACAAGAGGGGCTGGTTCTGTTAAATTGATATTCTGTAATGAGATGCAGCCGGCAGTATCGGTTACAGTAAACGTATAAGATCCTGCGATCAATCCGCTTACATCCTCTGTGGTATCCCCATTTGACCATGAATAACTGTATGGCGGAACTCCACCAGACACAGTTGTATAAATAGCTCCGCTTGAGTCGCCATTACAGGAGATGTTCAAAACAGAATCAATTACAATAATTGAGGCGCCTGTATCATTTACAACTACAGTAGCCGAATCTTTACAACCGGCAAAATCAGTGACTATTACCGTATAACTGCCAGAATACAGGTTAAATACCGTATCGGTAAGTGTGGGCGGGAGGTCATTCCATAGGTAAAAATATGGGGTAGTGCCTCCTGAAACTGTAACCCACGCCATGCCATCATTAATACCGCAGGCAGCACCAGTAACTCCTGTTGTTAAGCTTAATGGAGGGGCCACTGTTAAGGTTACATTAGCTATAGAACTGCAGCCATTGCCATCTGTTACCGTTACCGACCAGGTAGTGTCTGCCAAACCTGTAATTGTACTTGATGTATCGGTTGTTCCTAATGTGCTGCTTCCATTTGACCATACGTAGTCAAAAGGAGATATGCCGCCCGATTTAGTTACCGTTACTACGCCATCTGCTTCACCAAAACAGCTTATATTGGTATCTATTGTGATGGTCAATACAATAGGATCTGGTTCGTTGATGGTGTAATTTATATCCGCAAAACAGCCAAAAGCATCCTGAACGAGTATCGTACAAGGCCCGGCAGCCAGGTTATTTTGTGTAACTGTTGTTAAAGTTGTATTCGTGATATCGGTACCGCATGGCCACCAGGTATAATCGTAAGGCGGTACTCCCCCGGATACGGTAGCTGTAGCCACCCCATCTGCTGCACCATTGCAGCTCACATGGTTATCTATTGTAAGCATTAAACCTAACGGGAGTTCGGTAACTGCGGTTGAAGTGCCATTAATAATGGTAGAGGTACTATTAACGGTTCCACCGGATCCTACCAGTGTGGCTGTTGAGCTTACTACAGTTGCAGGCATACCTACGGTTGGGGGTACAGCGCCTCCACCGCAGCTGCCTGGTGCACTTGAACCGGTAGAATCGGCTTTGATCAAAAAAACATCAAATCCTCCTACTCCAAAACTTTGAGAATATCCTGCGATAATATACCCTCCATCGGTTGTTTGCTTTATTGATCGGAAATAATCATCACCCGGTGATTTGCCAAAAGTATTCATATTCCCGATCATACTGCCGGCAGAATCTATTCGCAACAAATAAACATCAACGGATGATGCACCAAAGCTATTAGAGTTACCTGTAACAACATAACCTCCGGAATTGGTTAGTTGAACTGAATATCCATATTCAGATTGACCGCCTCCATAAGCTCTTGTCCACAGTGTATCGCCATTAGCATCGGTTTTTATCAAATAAATATCATCATTACCGGCTCCAAAGCTGCTCGTATAACCGCTGATAATATATCCTCCATCCCCTGTTTGTTTAACTGCATATCCTTCTTCATCTCCAATACTACCGCCATAGGTTTTTGTCCACAGCGTATCTCCAATAGAGTCTGTTTTGATCAGAAGTACATCTTTACCACCAGCGCCAAAGCTGCTTGTATAACCGGTGATAATGAATCCCATATCACCAGTTTGCTGCACGGCATAGCCATATTCGTTATTTGCTCCTCCATAAGTTTTTGTCCATAACATATTTCCATTGGTATCTGTTCTTACCAAATAAAGGTCGTTGAGGCCTGCTCCATAGCCGTTGGTATTACCTGCAATAATATACCCTAAGGGATTACCTGTCAGCCCGTCAACAACTTCCTGAACTGACCCGCAATATTCATCTGCTGTTCCACCATAGGCTTTTGTCCATAGCGTATCACCCATTGGGTCAGTTTTGATTAAATATATATCAGAAGAATCGGCTACGGGATCAAAACTAACTGTATTGCCACCAATAATATATCCACCATCAAGAGTTTGTTGAACAGAATTGGCAATATCACTATCCGCACCTCCATAAGTTTTTGTCCACAGTGTATCGCCATTGAAATCGGTTTTGATCAAAAAAACATCTTGCCCTCCTGCTCCAAAACTGTTGGTGTTTCCAGCGATAATATATCCACCATCAGCAGTTTGCTGAACAGAGCTGGCAATATCTGAAGAATCTCCGCCAAAGGTTTTCTGAAAGACTAACTGTGCATTGGCAGTGGTAATTGCAGCGAGCAATAACGGAATTAGCTGTAATTTTTTCATGACTAGGTTAGTTTTATTTAGATTATTTGTTACAAATATAATTAAAAAATCCAAACTTCAAAATGCAAGCTACAAAACAAATAACAAATAACAAAATTGAATCCCCTCTAAAAAGTAAAAAATTGAAAAGAAATCGTTTCTCGCAAAGACGCAAAGTTTGCAAAGGATTGAATATCAATTAGTTAAGTATATAACTTTGCGCTCTTTGTCCCGAGTACTCGGGAAGAACCAAAAACACTTTTTAGAGTGGACTCAAAATTCAAATCTCATCCCGCAATATGCGGGACAAAACAAATCTTCAACAATACTGTCATTGCGAGCCAGGGGTAGACTAAAGGGTTGGAGCGAAGTAATCTCTTAAAACAAAGGCAGAATCTTTTATCAAGAGATTGCTTCGTTCCATCACTATACCCTGCCCAGAGACTCGCAATGACAGGTGGTATTTCAGGAGATTGCTTCACACTATCCCATACCCCTACCCTAAGGCTCGCAATGACAGGTTGTGTTTGATGTTTTAAAAGTATTTAGGATGTTTGGTAAGGCCGGATCGTTTGATGGGGGTAAAAGCCATAGATAAATTCACAGAAACGTCTATACCTGTACCTAATTTGTCATAAACTAATGCCGTTAAATTATCTGATCCTACCCCGACCTTTATTCCACCAACTATTAATGAGAAGAAGGCACCGAGTGCAAGATTGTTATATCCTCCCACAGCGGCTGAAAATCCAATATCAAATACTTTGTGAAAATCATGGTTATATGCGATGCTAAAAAATGGTTTGGTAGTAGTCCCTGGCATATTGTTCAGTCCCTGGATATAAGTAATAAAAAAGGCATTGGATGTAAATTCTATATTCTTTTGTATATCAATCCTTGTTTTGCCCTTTGTAGCAGTTTTTAATTCTGCCTGTATCATTATTCTGGCTGCCGAAGGCACAAAATAACTACCTCCCGGAACAGGTTCAGGCAGGAACAAAGAACCTATTGAATCTGCCTGTGATTCCAGTTCAGGCTCTCCCAAAAAGTTACTGATTATCAATCCTTCGTAGCGTATCAATCCTTTTTTCTCATACGAAGTAATATCGTTAACATATTTTACACCTCCTACATCCAACAGGCTGACAACTACCTCGAAATTTTTGTTAAAAAAAACAGAGACACCGGCATCCATTCCAAAGCCGTTGCCGTTATAATTGAAAGGTGAAAAATCGCTCATTCCTGCAGTTTTTAGCTGGTAATCATAGTCTATGTCAATATAGCGTCCTTCTGAATCGGTTGTCATATCTAATTTACTTTTAGGCATCAATATGGAACCCATTCCCTGGATATATTTAGCTCTGAGCCCCACCCGTACGCCAAATCCATCCCGGCTGCCTGTTACAGGAAAGGCGGTTCCAACCACGTATGCTCTTGTATAATTAGCATTTAAGCTAAGCGGTCCCAATTCAACCGTTTCCCCTCTGAATTGCTCATTCCCTTTCCATGCTAATTTCATAAGGGTTTTTGTAAAATCAAAATTCATGGCAAATTTATCCACTACAGAGAATGAAAAATCATACCGTTTATCTCCCTCTTTATTAACGATCTGAAATGCTATGCCCAGAACCTGGAAATCCTGTCCTGCACCAAACAAATTATTATCATGAAATTTATTGATCAGATTTTCTACAAATGCTGAATCCGGAACAAAGTTTGTATCATTGATCGCTTTGACGCTCCCATAATCCAGTGCATTATTCGCTACCCACAAATAATAATTCAATCCTACGTGAAGATAATCATACCCCAAATCAAGCTCCGAAGGCTCATATCTTGCCGCATTTATGTCACCGTGATTGCTATAGGTGGTGGAGACGTTGTATTGGGCTTTTGAAGAAGTGGGCAGTAGCAGGGGCAGTAGCAGTAATATAGCCAGGTATCTATGTTGAATTTTTTTTCTTATATTATTCCGTTGTTCCATTGTTCTATTGTTTTATTCGTCTGACCACTTTCCTGCCCCTTTTCTAACGCTTAGTGGTCTGACGAAGGTATTAATTCAATTTAACCTTTATATCACCAACTACCTGAAGCTTAACTTTATGTTGTTTTTTAAATATTTGTGTGCCGGGCCCGGGAATGATAAATTGTGCATAAGTGTGTAAAAATTTGGCGTTTTTTATATTTTCGAATATCTTTATTATATCTATTTCGATCCTTACTGAGTCAGCTGCTGGAATGGTTTGAGTTGAGCTAAATAACGAATCTAATATGGTGGTCTTGCTTTCATCATAGAAGTAACCTTGCAGATTAATTTCAACAGGCAATTCGTTGTTAATAAAATTTATAAGCATTCCTTCCTCTACATTCGTACTCAAAATATCTCCTTCAAGATTAAAGTCTGTTGTATCTGAAATAATAAAGGTATCTGGATTGGCAACTATGGAATTGATCTTGATGGCGTTAAGATTAAATTCAATGCCTATGTAATGCGCTGAGGTAAAAGTTGTAGGATCAGGAATACTGTCAGTAATAAAATTACTTATGGTTATCTCAAAAGTGCTTCCTACTGTAAAAAGAAATAGATCTGAATTTCCCTGAAGGTTTAAAACAGGATCCATAGTATATGAAGTGAAAGGTAGAATGTCGGATTTTAGGCTATCATATAATATAATGGAACCATCAGCGCTGTCTTTAATCACTATGATACCTCCTGCTTTTATGGTTAATGGTGATTGATTATCAATAACATAAAACATTTCACCACTGTCAAAACTAATGCTCTCAAAAGCATCTGAAGCCGAAAATGTTTGGGGAGGTAGTTCAAATAGTTTAATAGATGGAACTGAAGGTAAAGGAACACCATCCTGGAAATTAGGGACAATGGAACTCAACTTAAATTTCAGAGGCAGGCTGATATCATCGAATTGGGTTATCTCTTCCAGCGTCATCTCGGTTTTAACCAACGGCCCCAATAGATCTACTTTCCATGTTAAGCTATCCAGACTGCCTGGGTTGAAGTTGCAGGCCCCGTTAGATAAAATTAATGCAGCAAACAAAAATGAACGAAATAATTTCATACGTATTTTTATCTGAGACATTTTAATAGATAATATTTTCCTGAACCAAAAACTCACTTAAATGTTCTTTTACGGTTTCTCTGTCAACTCCGTCATCAACAGCGGTAACCAGGGCTTTTACCAACTCCCCCACAATATGAGGTTTAAACCTGAGCCTTTTGGCTATTTTGCAGCACAAGCTTACTTCTCTTTCATCAACCTTTTTATCTGCAAGCATCATACAAACAAGATCATATATCTGTTCCAGCCGTTCTTTTGGATTCATAGGTACGATAAATGTAAGTGTTTTAGGGTGTTTTACGATCCTATCCAGCTCCTTTTTATCCATACCCTGCTGCTTGCCGAGCTTGTAAAGAAAGTCTCTTTCTGACTGCACGAACTCTTCATCAACCCATGCTAATGAGAGCAAGTTGTAGAAATGGGCTTTATGCCGTGCATCTTCAGTATTTTCAAATAAATGAGGCATTTTTATTTACGATTTACGATTTACGATAAAAGATTTAGAGGATTAGAATATTTGCTGTTATATAGTTTTTTATTTAAGTCTATTAACAATCAATGGCATAAAATTACACATTAAAAATTTAATAATCAAAAAATTGTAGAAATAAATATTAGGGCATCTCTAAAAACTACATATTTTTTAAAACACACCCCTTGCCCCTCTTGATAGAGGGGAATATATGGTGTAGTTTTTAGAGATGCCCATTATGTAACCAATCAGTCTATTACAACTCGCCCTGTTGTTTACCCTACCAATTACGAATATTTACTATTCATCCGTAATTCGTAGGGAGTATTTGTAATCAGTTATTGTTATTTAGTAAAATATTGTCAACTGTCAATTGTCTACTGTCTACTGTCTACTGTTTTCAACCCTCCTAAGAATTCACATTCAGCCAACGCTTTCATATCACTAAAAGGCACAGGTACTTTTCCATACCCATAAGCAGCTTTGAGCGATTGTGTGCTGTTATTATCTCCCATGCTTAAATCCACATCTTCCATGGTCATCTGGCAAGGGTGTTCGTAGCCGCAGGCATGCGTAATTTCCAGCATTTCCTTGCGGCAGGTTTTTATGTAGTTGTAAAATCTTTCTGATTTTAATGTAGGATTCAGACCTGCCTGCAGCCATCTATTGTGCGTGGTAACACCAGTTGGGCAGGTGTTGGCATGACATACCTGGGCCTGGATGCATCCAATAGACATCATGGCCTCTCTTGCTACATTTATCAGGTCTGCACCCATAGCAAAAGTCGTCAGGGCATTGGCAGGGAATCCTAATTTCCCTGATGCAATAAATACTATTCTTTCAGTGAGCTTTTTTTCCAGAAATATTTTATATATATTACTAAATGCAAAAACCAGCGGCAGTGCAACATGGTCTGCAAAAGAAGGAGGCGCTGCACCGGTTCCACCCTCCCCTCCATCAATCGTAATAAAATCAGGGCCTTTGCCCGTTTTTACCATCAGGTCAGCGAGCTCATGCCACATATCCAATTTACCTACCGCTGATTTAATACCGACCGGAAGCCCTGTAAGCCCGGCAAGCTTTTCAATAAATTCCATCATTTCAGCAATATTTGTAAATGCCGAGTGATTGGGTGGAGACAATACGTCCTTTCCCAATGGGACATTGCGCGTCTGAGCAATTTCTTTTGTGATCTTGGCAGCAGGCAATACACCTCCTTTGCCGGGTTTGGCGCCTTGTGAAAGTTTTATCTCAATCGCTTTGATGAAGGGATTTTTTGAAACCAATTCTTCTGCTTTTTCAAAAGAAAAATTTCCTTCCAAATCCCTTACTCCAAAATAACCGGTGCCAAAATGAAAGACAACATCAGCGCCATGACAGTGGTAAGGTGAAAGGCCCCCTTCACCTGTATTGTGATAGCAGCCTGCTTTTAATGCACCTTTGTTGAGCGCTGTAATGGCGTTTGCAGACAACGAGCCAAAGCTCATGGCTGAAATGTTTACCACTGAATAAGGGCAGAATGGTTTCTTTCTATGATTATAGTTGCCCATTACCTTGGCACAGGGCAAAAAATTGTTGTCTATAAAGTTAGGATGATCCTTTTCAATTCTATAGGGGAACATAGCGGGTTTGATAAATATATAGCCGTTACCAAAAATATCTTTGTCACTGCCAAAACCTTCATAATTATTTTGTCTTTTTGAAGAAGCATAGATCCATGATCGTTGCCCCCTGTTAAATGGCAGTTCATCCCTGTTGCTGGCCACAATGTATTGTCTTATCTCCGGCCCTACACTTTCCAGAAAATACCTGAGACGCCCCACTAAGGGATAATTATGCCTTATGGTGTGCTTTTTACTGAAAAATATATCCTGTATGGTTAGGACTAAAAGAATACCCAAAATGGCTAACAGGATTTGCCACCAGGTGATTTGGGTAATGATGTTGGTTAGGGTTTCCATGAGAAAACAAAAATGCCTAAAATTAAAAAGTTGTAAAGTTAAAAATTAAAAGATACGAATTATATGAATTTACACAAAAAAATTAGTGCCCGCCTGCCATAAGCCTTTAGCGGGCAGGTAGGCCCTTGGCGGGCAGGTAATTAGTGAAATTCGTGTCAAAAAAAGTTTTATACGAAAATAGTGTTCATCTGTAAATAATTTGTTTTAATACAGATTACTACTAATATCAACTCTAGCCGCCCTGATCGCAGGGCCATAAGAAACAATGAGTGTAATGATGAAAATAGTGATGCCTGTGTAAATAAAGTCAGCAAGCTGCATTTTAACAGGATAAGCATCTACGATCGAAGTTTTCATTCCCATTGATACGATCCCGAAAGTTTGCTGTGCCCAACAGAGGGTAAAGCCTAAAATTAATCCTAATCCAGCTCCTGCTAAACCAATAATGATGCCTTCGGTAAGGAAGATTTTTTTAATGATTTTTACAGGGGCGCCCATAGCAAATAAAATTGCCACATCCTTTTTCTTTTCAATCACAAGCATTGTAAGCGAAAAGAAAATACCAACGGAAGCAAGGGCGAGAATAACTGATAAAGTCAGGGTTACAAAAAATTTCTCAATTTTTATTGCTCTTAACAGGCTGGCGTGCTGTTCATCACTGTTTTGGACTAAATATTTATTTCCCAATTTCTCCTGTATTGCTTTTTTTACTTTATCTATCTGAACGTAACTTTTTGTTTTAATTTCCAGGGATGTTCTTTTGTTATCATATTCAAATAATTGTTTTGAAAAATCAAGCGGTACGAAAACATAACGATCATCATACTGTTTTTCAATGGCGAATGCAGCGCTCGCCCGGATATTTTTCCTGTTAAATGCTTTTTCAGGGTTGAGACTCAAGGCTTTTTTCGTCTTCGGATACCAAAATTGTAATGGGTAAAGACCGTCATCTAATGATACTGACAATATATATTGAACACCCCTCCCGATTATCGCATAGTTGATACCCTTCTTATGTAGCATATAATCACCTTCAACGATCATGGAGTCTAAATGATTCTGATAACTGAAGTTATCGCTCACGCCTTTTAGCTTTACAACCATTTGCCGGTCCCTGTATTTTAAAAGTGCATTATCTTCTATCACTTCTGTGATAACAGCTACACCTTCTACCGAGCTGATTGAATCCAAAAATAGCTCATTCACTTCAAAGGATTTCCCTTTTACTGCAGTTACCCTGATCTCAGCGTCAAATGTATAATAGATATTACGGATGAGGCCTTCAAGGCCGTTAAACACCGATAAGGCTGCTACAAGCGCTATGGTTGCTCCGGCTACACCAGTCATAGATAAGAAGGAAATAATATTGATAAAGTTTTTTTTCTTTTTTGAAAAGAAATATCGTTTTGCTATGAAGAATGAAGTATTCATAATAAGTTGACAGTAGGCAATAGACAATAGACAATGGACAATAAGACAATAGATTAATTGTTTTTTTTACGTGTATATTTTTCAGGATAATTTATCATATGATTTAACATTTTACCAATCTCGTGTTCTTTTTCAAACCAATCATTTTTAGTTTTTTCAGAAATATATTTACACGGTTAATTCTTTAAATTTAAACATAATATTCTATTATAACTTGATTGCAATTGTCTTGTTTATTGTCTATTTGTCTATTGTCTACTGTCCTTTGTCTATTGTCTACTGTCCTTTGTCTATTGTCCTTTGTCTATTGTCTATTGTCTACTGTCAATTGTCAACTGTCAATTTTCTTCCGGTGGAATATTCAAATTTGAAAGCAATTTATCAATTTTTGAAGCATATTCACTGGTATCATCACTCCAAAAAACTAATTCCGGGATTTTTTTGACCTGGTCCTTTATACGTATTGCGAGCAATTGCCTGATCCGTTTTCCGTTAGCATTTATTTTTTCAATAATAGCGTCAGGCGTGTCCCCATCCTTTCCGGGTTTTTCCACTTGAGACTCCTTATTATCCTGCCCGCCAAAGAGCAGTAAACTAAGATAAACATCCGCAATTTTCAGATCAGGGCTTACTTTTACCAAAGTAACTGTAATTAGAATATTTTTAAACAGGTTTTGACACTCTTGCTGAAAAATACAGCTCAATTCTTTTTGAATAAGCCGGGCAAATTTTTGTTGTCTTTTGATCATATTTGGAAATTAGAAATTTGTATTTTCCCAATTTTATTTTCTAAAAGTTGTAATTTTGTAATTTTTCACTAATATAGTTGTTCTGTTTATTAATTGCAATTTCTAATTACTATTTACCAATTTCTATTTTCTAAATTATGATAAGTTATTTCAGAATAAATGATCCGTTTCGCATTGCTGGTTTATTGATACTGCTGGCTTTGATAAGAATACCTATGATGGTGATGGGCACTCCCCTCACCATACCCGAACTCCATTGGATGTTGATAGGTGAACGGATGGGAAACGGATACTTAATCTACAGAGATATCTGGGATAGCATTGCACCGCTTTCAGCAGTTTGTTATTGGTTGATTGATATATTATTTGGCAAATCAGTAATTGCCTTCCAGGTTATAAGTGCTTTTATAGTATTATTTCAGAGTGTTATCTTTAACAGGATAATGAGATTAAACGATGTCTACCTGGAAAGAACATACGTGCCCGGACTCATTTATATTGTCGTGAGTAGCATTTTTTTTGACTTTTTTACTTTGTCACCTGGCTTGCTGGGTATCACCTTTTTAATTATTCCTTTACGCATTCTTTTTAATCTGATCCGCAAAGACAGGAGCGATGAAAGTATATTAAAGCTGGGTTTTTATATCGGTATTGCTACTTTGTTTCATTTTCCTCTTTTTGTATTTGTTTTACTCGCAATTTTTTGTTTGTTGCTTTTTACAGGAGTTGGTTTGAGGAGCTACTTGCTACTGCTTTTTGGTTTTCTATTACCAATTTGTCTTACCACTACTTTCTTTTTTTGGTTTGATGCTGTAGGGGAGTTTTACCGCATGTTTATCGGTTCATTTTTTTCATTACAAAAAATTTATTTCCTTAGTTATAAAGGTGTTTTAATATTGCTTGCTGCACCTGCTGTTATGTTATTATTTGCACTCTTTAAAGTTTTTACTTCCGGAAAATTTCAAAACTATCAGGTAAAATGCAGGCAAATAATGTTTGGGTGGTTGATACTTGCAACAGCAGTGTGTGTCTTTTCAATCCTGGTTGCTCCATTTCAAATCATCATTTTTATTCCTGCTGTGGCTTTTTTCGGTGCACATTATTTTTTATTGATCAAAAAAAGATGGATCACTGAATTAACTTTTTTTGCTTTTTTCCTGACCATCCTGGTTGTAAATTACAAAAGTCTGAAAGGAACTATAGAATCAATAAATATTGACAAATTATTAGTTACCAGCCCCCCTTTAATCCCCATGGGAAAAGAAGGAGGTGAGAGAACCAGCCAACCCCTACTACCGCCTGGGGGGGAAGGGGTTGGCAAAGTCCCCCCTTCGGGCCTGTCCCGTACCTTTGGTCGGGAGGGATTTAGGGGGGCTCCGATTCTTGTATTGGGTGATAATATTGATCATTATAAAGGGAACTCATTAGCTACACCTTATTTGAATTGGCAACTATCAAAAAGACATTTTAATGACCTTGATAACTATGCCAATATATTTGGTATTTATCAAAACTTTAAAAATGACCTGCCGGATTATATTATTGATGAGGAGGGAATCGTTGAGAAGCTGTTTTACAGGATACCATTGTTAGGAAATAAATATATCAAGAGTGATTTGGAAAATGTGTATGTGCGAAAACAAGATAAATAGTGGGCATCTCTAAAAACTACATATTTTTTAAAACACACCCCTTGCCCCTCTTGATAGAGGGGAATATATGGTGTAGTTTTTAGAGATGCCCTAGTAATAAATGGAATCAGGTTACAATAATATTATCAAACATTTATCAAATGATGCCATACTGAAAGACATTATTAAAAAAGTAGGAGCCATTAAGCCACATCTCAATAATGATATTTATTTGTATTTGACCGAATCTATTATCGGGCAGCAGTTATCTTCAAAGGTTGCAGCTATAATTTATAACCGTTTTACAGACCTTTTTGATAATAATTACCCGGAACCCGAAAAAGTACTTGCAGTTGATTTTGATGTATTAAAAAGCGTTGGCTTATCCAGGCAGAAAGTAACCTACCTTAAAAATGCAGCAGCATTTGCAATAGAAATATCTCTGGAGTACAATAAGCTGAAAACAATGCCAGACGAAGCGATTATTAAATATTTAACTCAGATCAAGGGTGTAGGCAGGTGGACTGCAGAGATGATATTGATGTTTCCCTTGAATCGTTCTGATGTTTTTCCGGTAGATGACCTGGGTATACAAAATACGATGAAGCAATTTTATAGAATTGATAAGACGGGAAAACTATTAACTGAAGATTTGAAAAACATTGCCGAAAAGTGGAAGCCATACCGCACTATAGCGTGTAAATATCTTTGGGAGTATGTCGATGGCGCATAGAGCATGGCCCCGCCAGTTGGCGGGGCTATGCTCCATGCGCCATGCGCTCAGTCATATCACATTCACCTCATTTTTTAACACAATCCCAAATTTTTTCTTAACCGAATCTTTGATCTTCATTGCAGCCTCATTGATCTCCTTGCCGGTAGCTTTTCCATAGTTGACTAAAACCAGCGCATGATCTTTATATGTGCCTGTATTGCCGATCCTTTTTCCTTTCCACCCTGATCTTTCTACAAGCCAGCCGGCCGGAATTTTTACATTACCATTTCGGAGAGGATAGCTCACAATATCAGGATATCGTTTTTTAATTTCTAAAAACAATGATCCCGATACATCGGGATCAATTTCAGGATTTTTGAAGAAACTTCCGGCATTTCCAATCTCTGCAGGGTCGGGTAATTTACTTCTTCTGATTTGGCATACAGCCTCTCCTATGGCACGGATAGAAAGCTCTTGCGCATAGCCCCGCCGGTAGAGACGTCCAAATTGGGCGTCTCTACCGGCGGGGCTATGCGCTTCATTCATTTCTTTTAGCGCTTCTTTTATTGCACCGTATGAAACATTGAACTTTGGCTTTTTATTTAACTTAAGCGTTACAGAAGTAACCACATATTTGTTTTTTAATTCATTTTTAAATATACTGTCCCTGTAACCAAATGCACATTCACTATTTGTGAAAATTCTCATACTACCATCCTTGATACTTAACGCCTCAAGTTCTTCAAACACTTCTTTTAGCTCTACTCCATAAGCCCCGATATTCTGAATAGGTGCCGCTCCAACCAGCCCCGGAATTAATGAGAGATTTTCTATGCCTGCAAAATTATTTTCAATACAATAAGTAACAAGATCGTGCCATACCTCCCCTGCCCCTGCTTTGACCCATACATGGTTGGCATCTTCTTTAATTAATTCCATCCCTTTAATTGCGATCTTAATGACAATGCCTTCAAAGTCACCGGTAAACAAGATATTACTCCCGCCTCCAAGAATCAATTTAGGGATGCTTTGATATTCCAGAGATGTAATTACTGATCTTAAGCCGGTAAGATCCTTAACTTCAGCAAATAGCTTTGCCGCTGCATCAATACCAAAAGTGTTATAAGTTTTTAAGGAAAAGTTGGATTTAATTTGCATGTTAATAAATCAAGTACATCCAAAACTACTGTTAAATTGCATAAATAATCTATATAATTGAATTTAAGTCCAAAGTCCCAAACTCCAAGACCCAAGTCCCAAATTCCAAGTCCCAAGAAAAAAAATACTCAATTTTTTCATAAATGAAAAAAACTGCCTCCATATTTTTACTTTTTACTTTTTACTTAAAAGCAGAAGATATAAAATGACATCTACAGCAAACTGCAATAACCTTTCACAAAGATCGTTTTTCTTATTCATTTTCTGTGCTGTTTTTTATCCTTTGAATTTGGGACTTGAGACTTGGGACTTGGGACTTACATCATCCTCCTCACCTTCCTCCTCAACTGCCTCCTGAACAGGCGCTTCATCAGCTTCCCGGCTTTTTCGTGCAGGGGGTAGAGGCACAGGGCCAGCAGGAAGTTGGCGGTGAGCTTCCAGGCGGGTGCGTTGGCGGAGATTGCCTCAATGTAGGGATCCATAAAAACGATGGCGGTTTCAAACAGCAGCAGGAAGGGAATGGTTGTTGCGATCTGTATCACGGCTTCGGGGAGGACGAGGCGGCTTAGCAGCATCATTAGTGCCAGTGCTAAGATAAAGCCCACCAGCACTAATGTATAACCGATCTTATCTTCCCTTGCCTTTTGGATGTGGGCATTTTCCGCTTCCTGCTCTTCTTTTTGCCTGAGTTGAAAAGCCGCAATCTTCATCTCGTGCCTCGTCTCTAATGAGCCTATTTCCTTGCTCTTTTCTTCGTTGTACAGCGTGTCTTTGGCGGTGTCGTATTGTTTGTAATGCTCCAACGCAAGCTCATAGCGGTGGGTTTGGGTGTAGAGCTCGCTGAGGGATTTGGCAATCTGCATTTCAATATTCAATACGCCAATACTATCTGCAAGCGCCAGCGCTTCTTTCAGGTACTGCTCCGCCTCCCTGTATTTTTCCTCCTTTAATTTTTTATCCGAAAGCGCCTTTGCCTGTGAGGTGTAAAGGGAGCCGATGTTGTCGAGGTTTGCTGCCATATGTGATTTTAACCCCAATTCTTTGTCAATTTCCAATGCCTCAAAGTAGTGTTTCAATGCGCTGGCGTAGAGGGAATCTCTTC
>VRUD01000062.1 GCA_019456305.1 Cytophagales bacterium
GATTTTATTTGTTTCATCTTAAAGTTTAGGAATAATATAGGTTAAATGTTATCCTTTTTATGAAACGCTATACTAATATCCCATCCCCTATTCCTTTATTTCCCTCTATTTCCAATATCCACAACCATCTTCTCAACTTGAAAGTTGAGCTACATCTAAGTGCCCTGCCATTTGCTGCTGCAATTGATGTGCTGCCTGCCCCGCAGATTTTGCGAAATCTTTATCACCTGATGCATAAATAATACTTCTTGAAGCATTAACTAATAAACCACACTGTTTATTCATGGCAAGTTTTGATATTTTCTCAAACTTGTCGCGATTCTGCTGTGAGTCACCACCCTGTGCACCTATACCGGGAATAAGCAGGAAATGATCAGGAGCAATCTCTCTTATTTTTGGCAACATATCCGTTTGCGTTGCACCCACAACATACATTATTTGAGAAGCGCTTCCCCATTTCTGACTTGTTTCAATCACATTTTCAAACAAATACTTCTCCTTTCCGTCTCTAACTATTTTTAACATTTGAAAATCATTACTGCCGGGATTTGAAGTAAGCGCCAGCAAAATAACCCATTTATTGTCATATTCCAGGAATGGCTTTACCGAATCTTCACCCATATAGGGCGCTACGGTCACAGCATCAAAATTCATTCCCGAGTACCCGGGATCAAAGAAAGCTCTGGCATATAGTTTGGAAGAATTGCCGATATCACCTCTTTTAGCATCAGCAATTGTAAAAAAATCTTTGGGAATATATTCCAATGTCTTCTGTAAAATTTCCCAACCTTTACTGCCTGCAGATTCATAAAAAGCAGTATTGAGCTTATATGCCACACAGTATTTAGAAGTTGCATCAATGATCTGTTTGTTGAATTCAAATACCGGGTCGGTAGTACTTAGAAGGTGAGACGGGATTTTGTTAATATCTGTGTCAAGTCCGATACAGAGGTATGATCGTTTTTTTTTGATTTGGGAAAAGAGCTGGGTTTGGGTCATTTTAAAATAAGGGCATCTCTAAAAACTACATATTTTTTAAAACACACCCCTTGCCCCTCTTGATAGAGGGGAATGTATGGTGTAGTTTTTAGAGATGCCCATAACCTTTACTTAATTTTCCTTTTGTGGTTCTTCAATCATCATAGAAGTGTATTCTCCTTCTTCTTCATTTGCTTTATCTGATAGTATTTGAGGTAAAGATTTTGTGGTTTTTGCTCCTAATTTTTTAATGTTTTCGGTTTTTCTTATTAAATTGTCTTTCCCCGTAGATAATTTGTTCATAGCGCTTTCATAGGCCTTTTTTGCTGAATCCATCCTGTTGCCGACATCTATCAAATCATCTACAAATCCTACAAACTTATCGTATAATGCTCCGCTTTGCCTTGCGATTTCAAGCACATTTTTCTTTTGGTCCTCTTGTTTCCAGATTGACGAGACCGTTGATAAAGTGGCTAAAAGCGTTGATGTAGTAACCAAAACGACATTCTTTTTTTCAAGCGCCCATAACATCAGCTCAGTATCACTTTGGACTGCCAGCGTAAATGCCGGTTCTATGGGGATGTACATCAGCACATAATCAGGGGTATTGATCTGATAGAGATTCTGGTAATTTTTTGAGCTTAAATCCTTAATGTGCTCCCTTGCACTTTCCAAATGATTTTTAAGATGGATCTCTTTTTCATTGTCATCACTGCAATTGAAATATTGTTCATAAGCTTTTAAAGACACTTTTGAATCAATAACCAGATGCTTGTTATCGGGCAGATTAATTATAAAATCAGGTCTTTTGTCATTGCCTGCTTCGTCTTTAAATGTATCTTGCCTGCTATAATGAATACCTTGTTCCAAACCTGCTCTTTCTAAAATTAATTCTAATCTTATTTCACCCCAATCGCCTTGAGTTTTGGATTCACCTTTCAGCGCTTTTGTAAGATTGCTGGCATCTTCGCTAATTTTTATACTTGACTCATTCAAACTCTTTATTTGCTGCGCTAAGACTGAACGTTCTCTTGTCCCTTTTACATAAGTTTCTTCAACTTTTTTCTCAAATATAGTGATCTTTTCTTTTAATGGGTTAAGTATATCTGTAAGCTTCTTTTGATTGGCTTCGGTAAGTTCAGTTGTATTTTGTTTTAAGATTTTAGAGGCGAGATTTTCAAATTCAGTTAATAATTTTTCTTCCTGTTTTTCATACTGCTTATTGAGGTTATCAATTACCTGATCTTTGGCCGCAATTTGTTTATTTAACTCAATGATATTGTTCAAATCATCCTGCCCCACGGCTTTTTTACCTTCAAACTTGAATTTGGCAATGAACCAGCCAGCCAGGAAACCGATGGCAATTCCTATTATAATAAAGAATGCATCCATATATTCTTTTAAGATATAATTGCAGGTGTTTCCATTTTTAAACTTTTCCTGCTTCTTCAGATTTGCGTTTTTTTGAACGAAGAATATCAGGAAAGTCAAATGAAAAGGTCATAAAGACAAGCATTATTATTAACATTACTCCAATTGAGTAAATTGCTATAGTTGCAAGGGTTTCCATTTCTAAAGTCCTCCTATTTTTTTAGTTTTATTCTATTCTGCATACATTATCCATTCCCCGTCACCCTTTCCCTATCTCGGCTTAACAATCCGGGCTACATTCACCTCAAATCTATCACTTCAACTCCTTTATACTTTGATTTGTCAAATACGAAATAATTATCGTCTACATTAATATTGGGGGTAAACTTTTTTATTGTATAAAGGTACCGGTTGCCATTCTTTTCAAATATTTTCCAGCTAAGTATTAAATTATCTTTTTTGCTGACTAATATTCTTACTTTAAAAACCTGCTGATCTATGTTTTCAGGACTGAGGTCAACTACATGGTAAACCTTACCGGCCATGGTTTTTTCTTCCATAAGCCAGTATTTATACCCTTTTTTATACATAGTATAAATTTCTGTAGGGGTGATCTCATTTTCTTCGGGTTCATAATCAGAAATGTTCACCTCATTGGCTTCTTTTAAGTAATTCCAGATGGTTTTGCCATTATTGAATATCTCCTGCTCTCCCATTACAAGTCTGTACTTGTCTCCCTTTACAGTGATCTCCCATTGTTCATTCTGTGTAATTCCGGTAGCAGGGCTCTCCATAAAATAGGAGATTTGAGCCTTGAACGCCTTGATCGAACTATATTTTGTACTCATTTTCTCCAGTATTTCCAAAGCACGGGGATTATGCTGAGCGAATAATGGAGAATAGAGAATGGAAAATGGAAAATAGAAAATTATCGTAGTAAAAAAGATAAGGTTTCTCATATGATGTATGAATAGGTTTTGGTTAGATGTTGTATTGTTTTAGTTTTTTTGTTATTGTTCAAGTTCCCTCAATAATTGTTCCAATTTATAGTCATCCATGATAAAAACTTCTCTTGCTTTACTTCCATTAAAAGGCCCAACGATCTCAAATGCTTCTAATTGATCCATCAACCTGCCTGCCCTGTTGTAACCGATCTCAAGCTTTCTTTGAAGCAAAGAGGTGCTTCCCTGTTGATGGGTCACTATTATTCTTGCAGCTTCTTCAAAAAGAGAATCTCTTTCAGAAACATCAAATTCTGTTTTGCTGCTGCCATTATCCTCATAATATTCAGGTAATAGATAAGCCGTTTCGTATCCTTTTTGTTCACCGATATATTCGCAAACCCTTTCTGCTTCAGCAGTATCTATGAAAGGACATTGCAGACGGATGATATTAGAGCCATTGGATAAGAGCATATCTCCATTTCCTACCAATTGCTCTGCTCCCCCGGTATCTAAAATAGTTCTGGAATCAATTTTAGAAGTAACTTTGTAGGAAAGTCGTGCCGGGAAGTTAGCTTTAATAACACCCGTGATAATGTTTACAGATGGTCTTTGAGTAGCAACAACCAAATGTATGCCTACAGCACGTGCAATTTGTGCTAAACGTGCGATCGGAGTTTCAACTTCTTTCCCTGCTGTCATCATCAAGTCTGCTAATTCATCAATTACCAGCACTATGTAGGGCAAAAACCGGTGGCCTTTTTCAGGACTCAACCTGCGGGCAATAAACTTTGTATTATATTCTTTAATAAGTCTGCACCCAGCATCTTTAAGCAGGGCATACCTGGTCTCCATTTCAATGCCAAGAGAATTCAGCGTATGTACTACTTTCCTGGTATCTGTAATAATAGGTTCTTCACTATCAGGCAATTTAGCAAGAAAATGTTTTTCAATTTTGTTAAACAGTGATAATTCTACCTGCTTGGGATCAATCAAAACAAACTTGAGCTGTGAAGGATGTTTTTTATATATTAAGGAAGTAAGTATTGCATTCAATCCGACAGATTTGCCCTGACCCGTAGCGCCAGCCATCAAGAGATGAGGCATTTTAGCCAGGTCTGCGATGTAAACTTCATTTGAAATGGTTTTTCCAAGTATGATCGGGAGTTCTTTATCACTTTTTAAAAACTCATTGGTTGAAAGCACCGAATACATAGTGACAGTTTCGCGATGTTTATTGGGAACTTCAATACCAATAGTACCCTTGCCCGGCATAGGTGCAATAATTCGGATCCCAAGCGCAGCCAGGCTTAAGGCAATATCGTCCTCAAGATTTCTGATCTTTGAAATACGTATACCTGCATCCGGTACAATTTCGTATAGGGTTACGGTAGGCCCGATAGTAGCTCTTATGTTTGATATACCGATATCATAATTTCCAAGGGTTTCAATAATTTTATCCTTATTGGCCACCAACTCTTCTTTGGTTACCTCTGCTTTATTGCCGGCATGTTCATTTAGCAGATCACTGGTTGGGTATTTGTAAGATGGCAGATCCAACGTAGGGTCATAATTTTCAATTTTCCCCGTTACGGGTACCTGGGACGTTTCCTCGGTTTGTTCTATTTCAAGTTTTATTTGGTCGTTACCCTGGCCCCCCTGTTCTTCAGTTTTTTGCTCTGATTCAGATTTACCGGGTTGTCCCGAGTACTCGGGATTATCCAACGGGGGTTGTTGAATTCCTTCATTCTGATTATTTCGGGACCCTGAACCGGCATCATCAAAGAGAAATTCATCAACATCATTCTTAATGGCTTTCGTTTCATTGTTTTCAAAGATCAGCTCTTTTCCTCCTGGTATTTGTTCTTTCGGTACTCTTTTAAGTTTTCTAACAAAATCTAATATAACGGTAACATTAAAGAAATAGATAACAAATACAATTAAGGTAATTAATATTAACGCTGCGGTAGGTATCCACCCCAAAAAACTAAGTACCAATGATGCCATTTCGTAACCGATCCCACCACATATAAATCCATAATCACTACCGCTTTCAGTAAATAAAACAAAATACCCTGATGTAAAGCTAAACCAAAGAATAAAAAACGCAGAAAATTTCAGCAGCGGGTAGAATGGAAAAATATCTTTTTTAAAAACGATCTTACACCCTCCTATGAATAATATGGGGATAAAAAGAAAAGAGACAACCCCAAACCATTTATAAATAAACAGATGTGCAAACCACGCCCCACCCAATTTTGCCCAATTTTCTACTTCCCCGCCCAATTCTTTTAGCCCCGTTTGCCCTATTGCTTCTGCCACACTCTGGTCTGCTTTACCCGTAAAGAGGTAGGATACAAAAGCGATTACAAGAAATATAGAAGCAAAAAAGAGCAGGAATCCCAATGCTAAATGGAATCTTCTGTCTTTAACAAAACTGAATGAGGGCTTTGTTGGAGTACGACCAAGCTTTCGTGTGAATTTGTTTTTTGGCATATTAATTTAAAATACAAAATTAGTAATATAACACCGTTAGAAAAAAAATTTTAACCTAAAAATCTAAATTAAAAAAAAACTTTTATGAACAATTTGGCAAATAGTCAAAAGGATGTATTACAACAATTCCTTGATTTGTTAATCGAAATGAAAATCGACTATTGTGTTATTGGTGGATTAGGTGTGAATGCTTATGTAGAACCTGTAGTGAGTATGGATCTGGATGTTATAGTGAGCGACAAGGGTATGGGGAAACTTAGAAAAGCAAAAAAAAATGTTCAGAATAGAGAAATTCCCCCATAGCACTAATCTAAATAGTCCGGATTCCGATCTGCGAATTCAACTGAAAACTGACTCGCGTTATCAAAAATTTATCAGTAAAGCTGCAAGAAAAAAAGTAATGGGGTATGATATGATGATCGCTGCGCTGGAGGATTTATTGCTAGGTAAAGTTTGGGCATATTCTGATGATCAAAGTCGTAAAAGTAAAAGACAAAAGGATTTGGCTGATATATTTCGCCTGGTAGAAGCATATCCGCATTTAAAAGAGTTGCTGCCCGATTCTATAAAAAAGAGGTGGAGCTAATATAAATTTGGTTTGGAATTAATTATTTTCAATAAATCTCTAAATCATTAAATCTATACCTGAACTAAAGATTTATTTGTCATTTTTCTTTTTAAAGTTGCTTTAACCGTTTGTCCTTCAACAGCCCTGGTGTTTTTCACGGAATTATCTTTACCGGCTTTGCCCTTTTTAATATATTTTCCCAGATCATCAAAAGTAAAAACAGGGGCTTTACCTATAAATAATGATAATTCAATCAATTTTGAGATCCGGTTGTCAAAATCACCGTTCAATACCTGTGTAATATATCCCTTTGTAACACCCAGCTTTTGTGCTAATTGGGTGCGTGTTAATTTGTTTTCATTCATATAATCTTCCAAATTAGCAAAAAGGTCGTTCTGAATCTTCGTCATCCAGAACTCTTTTCTTTGTATTAGTTCTTCTCTTGTAATCATGATTTTGTAGATTTAGTACTTTCAAGATATTGTTTTTTTATAGACCTGAAATGCTTTATATCTTTTTTCTGATCCTTTTTAAAACCACCGCAAATAATAATCTTTCCTGTTTTTTCTTCATGTATGGTATATACTCTTAAATGCTTTGTTTTGAACTCGTATTCTTTAACTGTTTCTTTTTTAGGCGTTATTGGTCTGAATTTGGTTTTTGGCAGCCTGCCTAAATTTGCAACGTAATCTATTTTGTCAAAAATAGTCAATAACTCTGCATAATACCGTTTTTTTTCTTTAATCTCCTCACAGAAAAAGTCAAACTCACAAATACCATCCTTCTTTAATTTATAAAACTTCTGCTTTCCCTCTACACCTTCAATTTCTATTAACGTAAAATTACTCATTTTTGTTTAGTTTTTACTAAACTGTTTTTGTTTAAAGGGTTAATATTACTTAACAAATAAATAAAAACATAAAAATTAATTAGAAATTGAAAAAATAATTATCTTTGCGCTGAACTAAAACAAAAAAAATATAGAGTAAAAAGGAAAAAGACATAACAAAAAAGTAGCGTTGCTAACATTTCTCTTCTGAGAAACGACCAAATTTAAAGGACAGTTGAAATGGATTAGTGGATGCGCCCTTCGGGGTGTGTTCTTCTAAGCCAAATTCAGACTGTCCGGGTGCTTGGTCGTACCCTCAGATGCTGGATGAAAGCAGAGGTTCATGCCCTTTTTTGTTGCCAATTTTCAAAGTTCATTTATTAACCTGCCTTTAGAACCTCAGGCAACAAAACAATCAAAATTATGAAATCAAAAAGTTTATTTTTCGCTGTCCTGATGCTAATGGGAGTATTAGCATTTACAGGATGTTCAAAAGATGACCCAGACCCTTGTGACGGGGTTACTTGCCAAAATGGAGGCACTTGTAACGGTGGTATTTGTGGTTGTACAGAACGTTATACAGGAAATTTGTGTGAAAATCAAAAAACTCCAACTTCTATTCAAATTACAAAAGTTGTCGTTACAGATTTTCCTGATAAACAACCAAGTGGTTCTAATTGGGATATAACTTCTTGCTGTCCAGATATTTATTTTCAGATATTGAAGGGTACAACTTTAATTTATGATTCACCAACTTATAAGATTAATGCTGTATCAACAAGCGCTCCCTATACATTTACACCTAGTTCCAGTATCACCTTATCCAGCCCAACTTCAAACTATACCATTAGACTTTATGATTACGATAGTACTTCAGGCGATGAATATATGGGGGGTATTCTATTTACTCCATATAGCAGTACTAATGGATTTCCATCTACAAGTGTAGTAGATGCAGGGGCAGGTTTATCTTTTACATTGCATTTAAGTTATACATTTTAAAATAAGTGCAATAAGGGTAAAATATTAAAAATGGGGAAGCCGAAAACCATATAGAGTAGGCAATAATATAAAATAAGTACTAAATTATGAAAAAAATTACAGTTTTATTATTCGCATTAATTTTACCGTTACTTTTTAGTAACTGTACAACAAGGATGGTTGACTTTACTATTATTTCAACAAAGAATATTGACCTTGCAAAAGGAGCAACTTTTGTAAGAGGGAAAAATCGTGTTGAAGGAGAAGACATGATTCA
Organism: Cytophagales bacterium; assembly: GCA_019456305.1. Taxonomy (NCBI): domain Bacteria; kingdom Pseudomonadati; phylum Bacteroidota; class Cytophagia; order Cytophagales; species Cytophagales bacterium. The sequence continues at coordinate 8,442 of VRUD01000062.1, forward strand.
TTGGATTATATATATACCAATCGGTAAACCAAATATAAAAGAAGCAGTTGATGAAGCAATTGAGTCCACACCCGGTTGTATAGCTCTTTTAGATGGAGTTTTATATAGTAGATTTTGGTGGATACCATTCATTTATGGACAACAATACTATCTTGTAGAAGGGACGCCTTTAATTGACCCTTCATTAGCATTCAATGAAATTGATGATTATTCAAAAATTATAATGGATAGAAAAGGAAATGTTATTAAAACAGTAAAAATAACACCAGAAGAATTCCAACTAAAAAAGAAAAAGTTTAGTAACAAGTTTGATTTAGCTAAATTTGTTGAAAATTCAAAGCCCGTAACAAACTAAATTTGTATCGATAGAAACTTAAGTCGTGTCGGTAGATTTATGTGTTGTCAGGTGTTACCACCTGATACCAACCAAAAACTGTACAACTTATAACACAAGATATGCAAAGGCAAGCGTATAGGAAGTAGTAATTTGTAAGTTCATCTTTTTTCAATATATTTGTAATCTATGTAATCTTTTAAAATCTGCCTGCCCTGTTAAAGCTCTTTTATTTAATGGGGTGTATTGAGAGTGAAAATGATGGTACAGTCATAACACTTCAAAAAACGATGTGTTACGGTAAATGTCCTGTTTATACAATAACCATTCATGGTGACGGTCAGTCTGTTTATGTTGGTAAGAAAAATGTTGATAAAATTGGAAAATATCAGAAGAAATTAAAAATATCAGAAGTGGAAAATTTAATTAAGGCATTTGAAGATGCTAATTTCTATAATTTTAAGGATGAATATTCTGCAAAAGTAACCGATTTACCTACAACATATATTACCTATACAGTCAACGAAAAAACAAAAAGAATAAAAGATTATTATGGTGCTCCAGATGAGTTAAAAAAATTAGAAAAGATGGTTGAAAAAATTGCAAGTTCAGAGGGATGGGAAAAAGTATCAGTTAGTAAATAAACGGACGATTATTTGTAATCTTAGATTTTAAATTCATCTAAAGCCCTCGGGTTTTAAGTATTTCTGCAAGCTTGGGTTGGTCTTTGGCAAAATCTTTAAATATCGTTTCAAGCAGTTTTTCTCTTTTAGATGCTGAATATGGTTTCTTTTTTGTTGAAATGCTGCGCTCACGCCTAAACATACCTATCATCAATGCCATTCCTCCAAATAAAATTCCAAACCCCCAAAGCATAAAGGTTTGTATATCATCTATTCTTTTATCCATTTGTTGAAAACGTTGATCAATTCGTTTTTCCATTTGTTCTATTGTTACCCTTAACTCTCCCATTGTTATTCTTAACTCTACCATCATATTTCCTAATTCTTTCATCTTTTCTCTATCTTTGTGAGTAAACTCATTTTGAGCAAAGGCAATATTGAATGAGATCATAGTTATGATAATTACCGAATTACTTATTATCAATTTTTTCATGATCATAATTGTCTGGTTAATTGCTTTTTTCTTTCTTGTTTAATTTTACAAAGATACAAAAAAATAATAGTTTTAAAAAGAAAAGACAAACTAAAATATTTTTAAGTTAGTTGCTCTATTTTATAATATCTCCAAAATCCCCCTGTTAATTCTCTTCACCAACCCCGGCCCTTCATACACAAACCCTGTATAAACCTGCACCAGCGAAGCGCCTGCATTTAACTTCTCCAAAGCATCCTCTGCTGAATGGATACCCCCAACCCCAATGATCGGAAAAGCGCCACCGGACTTTTCGCTTAAATATTTTATTACTTCCGTTGATCTTTTTTTAGTGGGTTTGCCGCTCAAGCCGCCTTCACCAAAATAGCTCAACTTTTTTTTACCTGTTTTTAGTTCCTCACGACTAACGGTAGTATTCGTAGCAATTACGCCATCAATACCAACTGAAATCACAATATCAATAATATCATCCAATTGCTCATTGGTTAGATCAGGGGCGATTTTTAACAGTATCGGCTTTGGATTTTGTTTTTTGTTATTCTTTTCCTTTAACCTCCTCAAAAGCTCTGTAAGCGGCTTTTTTTCCTGCAATGCTCTCAAACCCGGTGTATTCGGAGAGCTTACATTCACAACAAAATAATCCACAACATCAAATAATACTTCAAAGCAAATCTCATAATCAGAGATAGCATCTTCGTTTGTGGTAAGGACGTTCTTTCCAATATTACCGCCAATGAGAATTGAGTTTCCAATTTCGAATTTCGAGTTTCGAGTTTCGAATTTCGAGTTTCGAGTTTCGAGTTTCGAGTTTCGAGTTTCGAGTTTCGAGTTTTGAGTTTTAAATTTTGAATTTTCTTTTAATCTCTTTGCCACGGCAGCAGCTCCATCATTATTAAAGCCCATACGGTTTATCAACGCCTGGTCACCGGAAAGACGGAATAATCTCGGTTTGGGATTGCCCCTCTGGGCTTTGGGCGTTACCGTGCCAATCTCAATAAAGCCAAATCCAAAGCACGCAAACTCCTCAATAAATTTGGCATCTTTGTCAAAACCAGCAGCCAGCCCAACCGGGTTTTTAAATTTTAATCCGAAAACTTCGCGCTCTAACCTTGCATCCTGAATAGAATATATTTTTCTGATGAATGTTCTTGCAAGGGATAGCTTCAAAAATATTTTTAAAAAACGGGTAGTAATATGATGCGCTTTTTCAGCATCAAGCAGGAATAAAATTGGTCTGATGAGAAATTTGTACAAGGCTTCTAAATTTTTTCCAAGACTTCACTTTAAAAAAAGCCCTTCGGGGAAATCTATTGTGAACGTACTAAATTACGTGTAAAGTCTTGGAAAAAATTTAGTTATTGGTTTATTAGTTAATAGTTTTAGTTAGTTGGTTACTGGTTTTGGTTAGTTAGTTTTTTATAATTGCAACCCACCACTAATCAGGTTTTGAACCAGGATATTATTGTTTGCAAAATCAAAAACTAAAAAACCATAAAACCAAAACTAATAACCACCCAACCATAACAAACAAACCAATAAACTAAAAACTAAAATCACTTATATTTCAAAAAAAATCATCAAAAATTATCGTTAAAAAGTTAACGATAAAGGTCTTTCAAGAGCCCAATGCTACCAATCCCGGCAGTTGTTTCTCTACAATGTATTTTAAAAGAGCCCCTCCCCCCGTAGAAACATAGGAAACCTTATCACTGAAACCAAGGATATTAATGGCTGCAGCAGAATCCCCTCCACCGATCAATGAGAAGGCGCCTTTTTGGGTAGCTCTAACTATTGATTCAGCAACAGCTTTTGTGCCATTTGAAAATTTTTTCATCTCAAATACACCCATAGGGCCGTTCCATAATATTGTTTTTGACTCTTCAATAGTTCTTTTGAAAGCCACTATTGTTTGCGGCCCGATATCCAATCCCATCCAGCCTTTTTTAATACTGAAATTATCAACAATATCGGTGGCTGCATCATTGCTAAAAGAATCAGCGATAACAGTATCAACCGGAAGCTGCAGATTTACATTTTTTTCTTTGGCTTTGTTGATCAAAGACCTGGCAATATCCGTTTTATTTTCCTCAACTAATGAATTGCCAACATAACAACCTAATGCCTTTAAGAATGTAAATGCCATGCCGCCACCAATAATGAGATTATCAACTATATTAAAAAGATTCTCAATAACAAGGATCTTATCAGAAATTTTTGCACCTCCCATGATAGCAGTAAATGGCTTTCCCGGGTTTTTAAGAACCTTATCTGCATTTTTGATATCAGCTTGTATTATATATCCACATACCTTATCGGTAAAAAATTTTGCAATAGTATAGGTAGAGGCATGCTGACGATGTGCTGATCCGAAAGCATCATTTACATAAACATCTCCATGCTTTGCCAGTTTTTGGGCAAAAGCTTCATCTCCCCTGGTTTCTTCTTTGTGAAAACGTAGATTTTCCAATAGCAGAATTTCTCCGGGTTTTAGCGCTTTAGAAAGAGCTAAAGCGTCATCACTTATACAACTATTTACAAATTTTACTTTGGTATGAAATATATCAGAGAGGTGATTTACCAGGTGCTTCAAAGAGAATTTTTCCTCAGGGCCACTTTTGGGGCGGCCCAGGTGCGACATCAGGATCGCTGCCCCTCCATCATTCAAAATCTTTTTTATAGTTGGAACAGCAGCATTGATCCTTGTATGGTCAGTAATTTCAAATTCTGAGTTTAATGGAACGTTGAAATCAATTCTAATAATTGCTTTTTTACCCGAAAAATTATAATTATCTATGTAGCGCATGGCGCAGAACCCCGCCAGTTGGCGGGGCTATCCGCTTTGCGAATCATTCTCCATGCAGGAAGGCTTTTTTGCCAAGCAATACCTCTTCGGTTTCTTCGTGATCCGGATCAGGGATGCAACAATCTACGGGACAGACCGCAGCACATTGAGGTTCTTCATGAAAACCATTGCATTCCGTACATTTCTTATGAATAATATAATAAAATTCATCGGAGACCGGGGTTTGCTGAGCGTCTGCATCTGCCATCTGGCCGTTACCGGTATCTACTTCACCCTTCAGGGCCGTACCTCCTGCCCACGTCCATTCTGCGCCACCTTCATAAATAGCTGTATTAGGACATTCAGGCTCGCATGCACCACAATTGATGCATTCATCTGTTATCATTATAGCCATAATCTTTTTTCTTTATTTACTAACAATCCCTAAACAGTTTTTTAAACAAAATCAGACCAAATATAGTTTCAGATAATTAGATATAATTTATTTTATTTTTCGTAAATTTAATATATTTTTGTTTTATTATGAAACCCGCATGAGCACTAAACTCGCAAAAGGGCACGAAAATAATTCATGCGGGTTCCATCTGACCTTTAAAAAACAAATTATTTACAGATGAATCTTGAAAAGAGAATACGATCCTTTATCCATTTAGGAGAAAAGTTATCCCGGCTACTTGGGCTCAAAGATAATAATTTTGAAGAATTTTGCAGGGATGCTATCGGGAAAAATAGCTGGTTTACCTCTGGGAACGTAAAATTAGCGCTGGGAGGAATAATTAAATATTTGAATGAAGACGATCTGAGAAAATGGTTACAAAACTACAAAATCAGTAAAATCACCAAATCATCAAATCATCGAATCACCAAATCAAAAAGGGTAGGGGTGGTTATGGCCGGAAATATTCCTATGGTTGGTTTTCATGATTTCTTAACGGTTTTATTAAGCGGGTATCATATTTATGTAAAATTAAGTTCTCAGGATCCTATATTATTAAAAAAAATTGCCGGGATATTAATAGAAATTGAGCCTGAATTTGAACAATTAATTCATTTTGTTCCACTCTTGGATTTAAGTTCCGGACAAAAAAAGTTAAATGCGATCATTGCCACAGGCAGCGATAATTCAACAAGATACTTCGAATATTATTTCAGGGAAGTGCCCCATATTGTTCGTAAAAACAGGACTTCCTGTGCTATACTTGACGGGACAGAAGGCACGGATGAATTTAGATCGCTTGGTGAGGATATATTGTTTTTTTTTGGTTTAGGTTGCAGAAATGTTTCAAAATTATTTGTACCGGATAAATGGAATGAATTTGACAGGTTTTTAAAATCTATTAAAAATTTTGAATATGTACCTGAGCATTCTAAATATGCCAATAATTATCACTACAATAAAGCTGTTTTGCTGGTGAATGAAGTACAGTATTCAGACAATGGTTTTTTACTGATGACCGAAAACGATGCCCTGGTTTCACCAATCTCAGTGGTATATTATGAACATTATCAGTCTCTGTCAGACCTGGATGATAAAATACAACGTGTTGCTGATAATATCCAATGTATCGTTTCTAAAAAAGCGTGGTACCCGGGAAGTATAGGATTTGCCGAAACTCAGAAGCCTCATGTCTGGGATTATGCTGACGGGGTGGATACTATGGAGTTTCTGTTAGAGCTTTGAGTCCACTCTAAAATGAATAATGATAAATTATAGAGACCTTTATAAAATCTTAGTCAATTAACTTATTTTATATTACCTTTAAAAAAAAGGTTACCATTTACTTTATTCATGTATTAAAACTAAAAGCCGGCTCCCTGTTGGTTAGGGAAGAAAAACAGGGAAAGCTTTTTTCTTTTTTGATGAAAGATAATGAAATTCTTAACAGAATTGAAAGTGGGAATGAAAGCGCATTAGAGTATTTGTATAAGAAGTATTACAGAATGATGGTCAAAATGATCATCCGTAATAGTGGGACAGAAGACGAAGCCAAAGATATTTACCAGGAGGCGCTTATTGTTTTTTGGCAAAATGTGACAAAGGGAAAATTTGTCCTTACTTCTAAAATCAGTACTTATCTTTATAGCATTTGTCAAAATTTGTGGAGAAAAGAATTGGAGCGAAAAAGCAGGTTTTCAAATGAAGAAATAGACATCTACACAAAAAAGTTCGGTGTGGAGCTAAAAAGCTCGAAGATATTAGATATAGATAGAAAAGAGAAAACAGCAATTATCAACCAGTGTATTCAGCAATTAAGCGAAACCTGCAGGAAAATTTTAACTTATTATTATTTTGAGCAATTATCAATGAAAAAGATCGCTGAAATGATGGGATTTGCAAACGCTGATACAGCTAAAACAAAAAAATATAAATGTAAAAAGCATTTGGATCAGATAGTTAAATCTCAATATACAGCCAGTGACTTTTTAGATTAGCCTTATGCTAATAATTGCAAAATTTAGGGCATCTCTAAAAACTACATATTTTTTAAAACACACCCCTTGCCCCTCTTGATAGAGGGGAATGTATGGTGTAGTTTTTAGAGATGCCCTTTAATTATCGACAACATTAATTACTTTATAAGAACCTAAAAATGACAAACCAGGAAAAAATAGAAGCTTACTTAACCGATCAACTTACAGAAAAAGAAATGCTGGATTTTGAAGATAAGTTTGGTGATGATCCCTTGCTGCGTGAGGAATTTTCATTGCAGCAAAATATTATTACATCAATTAAAGAATATAGAAAAGCACAGCTTAAACAAAAGCTAAACAAAATATCAGTAAATATCGGCAGCAAATATCATATTGTAAAGATCGCCTCATCTGTAATTTTTGCTGTATTTATCGGTATTTATGTATATTACAATTATAATATATTTTCCCCAACCAGCCAGGGAAAAGAAGTTGTCAGGAATGAAGGGTTTTTAACAAAAGATAAAGGCGATTTTAGTGATATTGAAAACAAACCTGGCCTGCCTGCCGAGCTGTCCCGTACTGAAAGTCGGGAAGCTTCAGCGCAGGCAGGGAAGGGCGATCAGCTAATTGCTGAAATGCAAGTAGTAAAGGAAATCAAGGCTACTGAAACTGCATCAAAAAATCACGGTCCGGAGAGCAGAACCGGGAACCCGGAACCCGCTACCCAGTCGGAGCGAAGCGGGGATCCTGATCTATCAGGGTACCCAGTACCCAACATTCCGTACCCGGATATTGTTGATGATTTTGGAGACAATGAGCCAATTCACAAAAATTTGAATTACGATTTATCCGATGCAAATCCCGCCTTTGGCGGGACTCAAACTCCGGAGCAAGCCCTGCCTGATGTACAGATAGCTGAACCTGATGAAAATGATGGACGATTTTACTACCGGTATTTCAACGATAAATTAATTTTGTATGGAAATTTCGGTTCTATACCTTATGAACTATTAGAACTAAATACCTTGGATGACAAGCATCTTTATTTGTTCTTTGATGAAGCGTTTTATGAAATAAAGCCGGTACACAGCAAAATCACACCACTAATTAAAATAACGGATAAAAAGGTTGTCAAAGAATTGATGGCCATAAAGGGAGAGGAAGTTTCTGATTGACAAAGATAAATTTAAGGGCTTGCCGAAAAATAAGTTCCAGATTTTTGCGCACAAATTTGTTACAGATTTGGCTTATCCGATTGAGCAAAACCGCAGGAATAGCAGCGTTATTTTGAGGATTTTGCGATTGAGGATAAGTCAAAGATGTGGCAAAGTTGTGATGCAAAAATCGGAAGTTATTTTTCGGCAAGCCCTAAGCAAATTCAGCCGGCATATCAACCTTATAATTCTCTGAATACAAAGCCCGTTTGATAAATTTACCGTCTCCTTTTTTGCCAATATATTCACAATTATCTACAACAACCTTTCCCCGTGAAATCACTGTTTCGGCAATTCCCTGTACTTCAAATCCTTCGTAAGCATTATAATCCACCCGCATGTGATGGGTAACATGGTTATCTATGCTTATTGTTTCTTTGCGTTCAGGGTTAAATATCACGATATCCGCATCACTTCCCGGGGCAATCGTCCCTTTTTTGGGGAATAAACCAAACATTTTAGCGGCTGCTGTGGAGGTGAGTTCAACAAACTTGTTCACGGAAATGCGTCCGGCAACTACACCACCGTTATAAACCAGGCTCAACCTGTTCTCCACTCCCGGTGCGCCGTTGGGTATTTTTGAAAAGTCGTTTTTGCCCAATTCTTTTTGCTCTTTAAAGCAGAAGGGACAATGATCGGTTGAAATGGATTGCAGGTTACCAAATTGTAATCCCTTCCACAGCTCTTCCTGGTTCCATTTTTCCCGCAAGGCAGGGGTCATCACATATTTGGCGCCTTCAAAATTTGCTTTTTCGTAATAGGTGTAATCTAAAAAAAGATACTGCGGACAAGTTTCAGCAAAAGCAGGCACTCCCCTGCTGCGGGCCAGCACCACCTGCTCTAAAGCATCGGCACAGGATAAATGTACAATATAGACCGGTACCTTTGCCACTTCAGCAATGGCAATAGCCCGGTGGACGCCTTCAGCTTCCATCCTGGTTGGCCGGGTCAATGAATGATATTTGGGTTCTGTATGGCCTTTTTTCAGCGCTTCTTTGACGATCTCATCTATTACGATGCCATTTTCAGCGTGCATGCAAATGACCGTTCCATCCTCACCAGCTTTGCGCATAGCCCGGTAAATGGTGCCGTCATCCACATAAAGTACACCCGGATACGCCATAAATAATTTATAGGAAGTAATACCCTCATCAGACAATTTTCTCATTTCTGCGATCCGTCCCTCTTCCATATCGGTGATGATCATGTGAAAGCCGTAGTCAATGGCTGTTTTTCCTTCAGCTTTCTGGTGCCAGGTGTCTAATGCTGCAATTGTAGATTCTCCTTTTGTCTGAATGGCAAAATCAATGAGCGTTGTCGTGCCACCGTGAGCGGCTGCCCGGGTACCAGTTTCAAAATCATCAGCCGAAACAGTGCCGCCAAAAGGCATATCCAGATGGGTATGCGGGTCAATTCCACCGGGAATTACAAGCCGGTCTGTGGCATCAATCACCTGGTCACACGCTATTTCAAGTTTTTTGCCAATGGTAGTTATTCTTTCATTTTCAATGAAAATATCTGCATGGTAATCATCCGTTGCAGTAACTACCCTCCCATTTTTGATTAGTAATGACATGATTATTTACGATTTTAGATTTACTGTTACAAAAATACAAAATATGAATAAAATAATAGCAGAAATTTGAGAAACTTTTTAAAACTCATATATTTACATCATGAATAAAGAAGTACCTTGGTTTTTAGTATTAGGGCTATTTCTTGTCCTTTTAAACAAATATCCTTGTGGTTACTTCCATCAAACCCCAGAATCATGAAAAAACTGATCATAATCATCATTGCCATCACCTCAAGCAGCTTGATCTTGCAATCATCTGACGACTCAAACCCCCAGCTTGACTCCCTCAAAAACGCACTTAACAATGCAAACCACGACACCACCTGCGTGAATATCCTACTTGAAATTGTTGAAAACATATATGACGACAACGTATGGCCTGAATACAACCGGCAAGCGCTGGATATTGCCGAAAAAAACATCCCCCACAGCAAAGGCGTGGTATTGCTCTTCTTTAAAAAAGCAAAAGCAGACGCGCTTAACAACATCGGTTATATTCACGTTTTACAGGGCAACCCTGACAAGGCGCTGGAATATTACCTGCAAGGTTTGGAGATACAAAAAGAGATCAATGACAAACAAGGTATCGCCTACTCATTAAGTAACATAGGCGTTATCTATTACAATCAGGGTAACCCAGACAAGGCGCTGGAAAATTTCCTGCAAAGCTTAGAGACAAGAAAAGAGATCAATGACAAAGAAGGTATCGCCCAATCATTAAATAACATAGGATTTATCTATAACAACCAGGGCAACCCCGACAAAGCGCTGGAATATTACCTGCAAAGCTTAGAAATAAAAAAAGAGATCAATGACAAACAAGGCATCGCCTACTCATTAAATAACATAGGCGCTATCTATAACAACCAGGGCAACCCAGACAAGGCGCTGGAATATTTCCTGCAAGGTTTGGAGATACAAAAAGAGATCAATGACAAACAAGGCATCGCCACCTCATTAAATAACATAGGCAATATCTATTACGACCAGGGTAACCCTGACAAGGTTTACCCTGTGGAACGCGACAGTTTGTTCAACAGGGCGCTGGAATATTACCTGCAAAGTTTGGAGATAGGAAAAGAGATCAATGACAAACAACGCATTGCATATGTATTAAATAGCATAGGGCGGGTTTATCTTGAACGTAAAGACTATACCGCAGCCACAGACTACTGCACGCGCTCACTCTTCATAGCAGAGGAGCTTGGCTATCCTGAAAACATAATGAGATCTGCCGGAAGCCTGCACAAGATATACAAAGCCATGGCAAAAAAAGCCAAAAAACAGGGCTTGTGGGAGTATGGTGAGCGCTATGCAACGGCAATAGAATACAACGAACTCTACACCCAAATGCGCGATACCGTCCACAACAACGCGATGTCAAAAGCCATTGGCAAGGTAGAAGGTAAGTTTGAGTTCAAAATGGCCCTCAAAGAAAGGGAGCAGCGCGAAAAAGAGCAGGAACTAAAGAAAGCCAAAGAAACATCACGCAGAAACAACCTGCAAAATGTAGCCATAGCCATGGGGCTGTTTGTGTTAATAACAGTCATTATCTTTTTGGGTAATCTCGTACTACCCGGGTGGCTTGTCAATGCTTTATCGTTTATACCTTTTGTGCTGCTGTTTGAGTTCATCACCGAGATCATAGAACCCTGGACAGAAGCCTTCACGGGTAATCAGCCCGTTTATGAAGTGCTCATCAACACCGCAGTGGTACTGCTCATATTTCCCATACAATATATTTTTGAAAAAAAGTTGAGGGAGAGGCTGTATAGAGCAAAGAAGAAGCGGGCTGTAGCTCGGATTGGTAATCCGAGAAAGCGGAGGAAGGGGAGTAGTAGTAGCAGTAGCAGTTGAAAATGGTTATATGGTTATATGGCTAAAATTTTAGGCATTTATTATTAGTCCCGCCAAAGGCGGGATTAGCATTATTTATTCGTATGAAAAACAAAATAGAAATCCAAAAAGGCGACATCACCAAACTAAAAGTTGACGCAATTGTCAACGCTGCAAATACTACACTGACAATTTATTAGCCAACTGTTATAAAAATTCATTGAAAATAGCCACGGAGAACGGTATAAAAAGTATTGCATTCCCGGCTATCAGCACAGGTGTTTACCACTTCCCCTTGGAACGAGCTGTAAAAATTGCTATTAACGAAACGAAAAGTTTCCTTCAAAATAATGTCCTTCCCGGGAAGGTTATCTTCGTTTGCTTTGATGATAAGACCTTCAACATGTACGAAAAATTTATCTAAGAAATTTAATTTGAAACCACTAATTACACGAATTACACTAATTAAGAATTTCACTAATTTAGTTCTTTTACTTTGTAAGAAAATTTGTTTAATGTAAAAATTAAATGCAGAGAATCTTCCGGTTAAATGCGTAGCTAGTTCAGAACTCAATAAATTTGCATTAGATCCGGTTATTATTATCTTGTATTTATAATACAAATTTTATAACAATATTTGTATTATAAACGCAAATATTTTAAAAATGTTACGATTTGATTTTCAAACAAAGGTGTGAGCATGGTGAACCCCGCCAGTTGGCGGGGCTATGTTTACCCCGCCTGTGGCGGGGAGCTATGCGCCATGCAATTTAATTTCACTAATAAGCTGATAAGTTGCCGTAATATCATCAAGCGAGGTGCGAATATCTCCTTTTCTGCCTTCCACAAGATTTACAAATGCCTCTATTTCATTAAAATATCCGTGGGTATAGAACTGGTTGTATTTACCGAATAGAATAAACGTTGGAATAGCGTTTTTGCAATCCTACCAGGCAAACTTGCCCGGTTTTCTCTTCTGTACGTTTCAATTCTTCTAATTCATCAAGTGTCAGGCAGGGAGGTTTTTCTACAAAAACAGATTTGTTTGCCAACAAAATTTTCTTAGTCAGATCAAAGTGGACGGCAGGATCGGAACATAAAAAAACACCTTTCACTTCATCGTCCTTTAATATCATGTCCAGGTTATCTGTTCCTGTGGCGCCTTTGTATCTCAGCGCCATTTTTTTAGCGTTGCTGATATTTCTCGTGAGGATATTTTTAAGGGAACGCTTAAATAATCCAGGCAGGGATACAAATTACTGATGCTATGATTCCCAACCCCTATAAAAGCAAATTTTGATTTATAATTCAGGGGATGGTTCAGGTAGTTTTGCTTCCTGAGGTTTTTGTATTTTTCTATGATGTCTTTGATGATCATGTTATACTAATGCGCTAAAACATCCGCAATATGCATCGTTTTTATTTTTATGTTATTTTTTTTAATATACCCGTCAATATGCATCAGACAGGACGAATCTGTAGAAATGATGTAGTCGGCATTGACAGCAAGGGCATTATCTACCTTTTGCTGTGCCATTGCTACTGATATTGGTTCAAACTTTACTGAGAAAGTCCCTCCAAACCCGCAACAGGTTTCATTATCCTTCATTTCTACAAGCTTAAGTCCTTTCACGTTTTTTAAAAGTTTTCTTGGCGCTTCTTTAATACCGCACTCCCTCAATGCACTGCACGAATCATGATAGGTGGCAATGCCATTCAACGTTGCTCCCTTTATACTTTCAACCTTCAGAACATCAACTAAAAATTCTGAAAACTCAAAGATATGCTTTTGAATATTTCTACATTGATTTATGGCAGACAAATTCTCAATTAGCAGATCATATCCATTCCTGATCATACCTACGCAGGAGGCCGAGGGGCTTACGATAACAGCCCCCCTAAATCCCCCCGAAGGGGGGACTTTGCCATCGCTTTTCCCTTTGGGAAGTGGGGTTGGGAAGTCCCCCCTTCGGGGGGATTTAGGGGGGCAGAAATCATTCAAGAATTTATGAGCTACTTCACGTGCATCATCAAAATATCCGGCATTATAAGCAGGCTGGCCGCAGCAAGTCTGGTTTGGATTGTAATGCACTTCACAGCCAACCTCTTCAAGCACTTTCACCATATTAAAACCCGTTTGAGGGAATAGCTGGTCTATGAAACAGGGGATGAAGATGTTTACTTTTGTTTTATTCATTTTTAATAAAGAAAAAGAATATGTATCGGCTATTCAGCTAATCGTTCAATATTATTATCTGTTTATTAATTACTCCTTTTTTGCTTATTAATTGGAGATTATAGATGCCAACCGGATACTTGTTTAAATCAAGTTGCTTTTCGTAGATGCCTTTAAATTGTTTTAGCTCCTCTCTAAATAATACCTGTCCTAAGTTGTTGACAATTTTTAGCTCTAAATTTTCTGCTTGCCCGCCTGCCGGACGGGCAGGTGTTATGTTCATTACAATATTAAACTTGCCGGTATTGGGATTGGGATATATTTTCAAAATACTGCATCCTGAACAAATTGCGGCAGATGTTTGAATTGTTGCCGGAGTACCATTTAACAATCTTGCAATCCGGTTTCTCCCTGTTCCATTATAGGAAGTGAACCAGCCACCGATAATAATTTTCCCATCGCTTTGTATAGAGGTTGTCTGGACAACATTGTTTGCTCCCGGACCAACGGTAAAAGTTCCGTCAAGGGTTCCATCGGTATTGAGGCGGGCAATCCGGTTTATTGCTGTTCCATTATAGGAAGTGAAGTTACCACCGATAATAATTTTCCCATCGCTTTGTATAGAGGTTGTCCAGACATAACTGTTTGCTCCCGTTCCTACGGTAAAAGTACCGTCAAGGGTACCATCCGCATTGAGGCGGGCAATCCGGTTTATTGCTGTTCCGTTATAGGAAGTGAACCAACCACCGATAATAATTTTCCCATCGCTTTGTATAGAGGTTGGAAAGACAGTATTGTCTGCTCCCGTTCCAGGGTTAAAAGTTCCGTCAAGGGTACCATCGGCATTGAGGCGGGCAATACGGTTTATGGTTGTTCCATTATAGGAAGTGAATTGTCCCCCGATAATAATTTTCCCATCGCTTTGTATAGAGGTTGTCCCGACAACACTGTTTGCTCCCGTACCAACGGTAAAAGTACCGTCAAGGGTTCCATCCGCATTGAGGCGGGCAATCCGGTTTATTGCTGTTCCATTATAGGAAGTGAACCAACCACCGATAATAATTTTCCCATCGCTTTGTATATAGGTTGTTCGGACATACCAGTTTGCTCCAGTACCAACGGTAAAAGTTCCGTCAAGGGTTCCATCCGCATTGAGGCGGGCAATATAATTTCTCCCTGTTCCATTATAGGAAGTGAAGTTACCACCGATAATAATTTTCCCATCGCTTTGTAGAGAGGTTGTCCTGACAGTACTGCTTGCTCCGGTACCAACGGTAAAAGTACTGTCAAGGGTACCATCTGCATTGAGGCGGGCAATACTGTTTCTTGCTGTTCCATTATAGGTAGTGAACCCGCCACCGATAATAATTTTCCCATCGGGTTGTATAGAGGTTGTAGAGACAGTCCAGTTTGCTCCCGTTCCTACGGTAAAAGTACTGTCAAGGGTACCATCGGTATTGAGGCGGGCAATACGGTTTATTGCTGTTCCATTATAGAAAGTGAACCAGCCACCGATAATAATTTTCCCATCGCTTTGTATAGAGGTTGTAAAGACAGTATTGTCTGCTCCCGTTCCTACGGTAAAAGTACTGTCAAGGGTACCATCGGTATTGAGGCGGGTAATATAATTTATTGCTGTTCCATTATAGGAAGAGAACCCGCCCCCGATAATAATTTTCCCATCGCTTTGTATAGAGGTTGTCTCGACATCAGAGTTTGCTCCCGTACCTACGGTAAAAGTACTGTCAAGGGTTCCATCGGTATTGAGGCGGGCAATACGGTTTATCACTGTTCCATTATAGATAGTGAAGACACCACCGATAATAATTTTCCCATCGCTTTGTATAGAGGTTGTATATACCCGATTGTTTGCTCCCGTACCAACGGTAAAAGTACTGTCAGGGGTACCATCCGCATTGAGGCGGGCAATATGGTTTCTCGATATTCCATTATAGGAAGTGAAATCGCCCCCGATAATAATTTTCCCATCGCTTTGTATAGAGGTTGTTCGGACAATACTGTTTGCACCATCCCCAAAACCAAAGCCAATGTCTGTGGGGTTAAAGGAGAGGTCAATGGAGCCGGAGGGCTGGGCTTTTGCACAAAAAATTATGTGCAAAAACAAGGATAAGAATAGAAGTTTTCTCATGGTTTTAAAATTGGTTTGGATTAAAGAATACAATTTTTGGTGTTCAGGGCAAAAAAGATACTAAATGGTTTTATGTTAGGCACGTTCAACCTTTAAGTGCCCCGCACATAAAATTTATGTGAGGGACAAAGGTAACAAAAAAAAAATTGGGATTTTTTTTTGTTATTTTTTTAGAGAGTCCCATCAGAGTCCCCTTTTTAAGATAGTAATATGTTTGAATTTAGGATTTCCGGGAGACTCTGATTGTACTAAGACCACGGAGGTAGGTAGATTTTGATAATAAATTTTGCATTACTTTATAACTTTAGGCCAGTCCATCTCCTTTTCTAAAGAAATCTTGCCTTTATTAATCAATGTAACTTTATCCCATTTGGGAGTCCTATCTCCTGTTCTGAGATTTAGAAGATTTTCACAACCAAGTTTATCAACTAAAACCCATTCTGCGTCTTTTATTATTTCATTCTTGTCGTTATTAGGAATATCATCAACTTGTGCGTATGAAAACCTAAAAGCTGATAACATTTCATTAATTGATTTATCATAATTTGTCCAATTGTTTAAAACAAACCCATAACCCTCTGGAAAATGTTTGTTCCAATTTTCTTTACGGTTATTATAATAATATGGTGAGAAGATCACCTTATTTATATCTTCAGTGTATTTATTTGTAACTCCATTCTTCAAATCATCTATTTTTCGCAAAGGGAAATTACCCGCGCGAATATTTACCAAATGTTCGCATAATCTCCCTAGTATGTTGCTTTCTGACTTGCCTATATAAAACGGTCGAAAAATATCAACTTCAAATCCATACATGTATATCCCCCGAAAAGGATTTTCATAAAAATGTTCTACACCAAAATCTGATTTTTTATTGCTTAAATCGAGGTCAGATAACTCGTAAAGTTTTGACCAATTCAATGTGATAATTACTTCATTAGGGTTATTCATTTCTTAATTTCTTTGTTTTCAAATCTTAAATTAGTAAAAGAAATATTTTCCAGTTTTTTGTCTTGCTTCCTTAAAGCAAAGAAAGTCTATATTAAGTATAATAATGTGAGGATGTTGAAAAAGGATTTAATTTTATATTTCATTTTAATCCTATTAATTAGTTTCTGTCCATAAACTAAAATTATAAGAATAGCACCACGATTTATCGTGGTGATAATAATCAAAAAAATAAATTCTAAGTCCGTTTTAACGGACTTCAATAATTGGATATTCAAAGTGATTAAAGTCCGTTAAAACGGACTGAAAAATGGTGATGTCGTTTTTTCACCCTGATAAATCAGGGTGCTATTCTTATGAAAAAGTGACTTTAGAGACAGACACTAATTAATACCTAAATCGCAGATAATTTTATCAATTCTTTTCTCCAACATCTTATCTACGTTATCAAAGTCATCTTTACTACTTAATTCTTCATGCACACTAAAATAAAATTTTATCTTTGGTTCAGTGCCGGAAGGACGGGCAGAGATTTTGCTTCCGTCTTCTGTTATAAATTGTATAACGTTAGATTTGGGGAATTCTGTTTGAACAAGGCTCTGATAATCTTTGATTAAAACTACTTTGGAATCACCGAGCTTTGAGGGAGGATTATTCCTAAACCTTGTCATCATCTGCTGTATTTCCTCTGCTCCCGATTTACCTTTTTTTGTAATGGATACGAGCCTTTCTTTATAAAAACCGTACTCTATATACATATTGATCAACGTATCATAAAGACTCAATCCTTTATCTTTAGCATAAGCTGTAAATTCAGCAATAAAGGCACAGGAAATAATGGCATCCTTATCCCTTACAAAGTCACCAACCAGATAGCCATAACTTTCTTCTCCTCCAGCAATGAATTTTTCCTTGCCCTCCAGCTTCCTGATCAACGATGCTATATGCTTAAATCCGGTAAGTGTGTTATAGCATTTTACGTTATTTTTTTCCGCGATGCGTTCAATCAGGTCAGTGGTTACGATGGTTTTAACTACATACTCTTTGCCGGTTAATTTACCGGCACTTTTCCAGCTATTTATGAGGTAATAGACCAGCAGGCTTCCAATCTGGTTGCCATTGAGCAACACAAATGTTGCGTCACTTTTTTTAACAGCCGCCCCTACCCTATCAGCATCCGGGTCAGTTGCTAAAACCAGGTCAGCATCAATAGCTTTTGCTTTTTTAAGGGCGAGTTTTAAAGCTGCCGGTTCTTCAGGGTTAGGGAATTCTACCGTAGGGAAATTACCATCAGGTTCAGCTTGTTCATCCACAACAGTTACATTGTTAAAACCAAACTTTTTTAAAACCTGTGGCACGAGCTTATTACCCGAACCATGGATCGGTGTGTAAACGATTTTTAGGTCTTTTTGATTTTTGATGGCTTGCCTGGATACAGATAAAGACAGGATTTTGTTCAAATACACATTATCCATCTTTTCTCCTAAATATTCAATACCTCCCATTTTGTCAGTCTGACCGTTCTCCCAGGCAATTTCATCAATAGACTTAATTTTCCTTATTTCATTAATAATATTTTTATCATGGGGCGCTATGATCTGTGCACCATCATCCCAATACGCTTTATAACCGTTATATTCCTTGGGATTATGCGATGCGGTTATCACCACTCCACTTTGGCAACCCAATTGACGCATGGCAAAAGACAATTCAGGGGTGGGACGCAATGATTCAAAAATATATACCTTAAAGCCATTGGATGAGAATACATTTGCTGTGATCTTAGCAAAGTAATCGCTGTTATTTCTGCTATCGTAAGCAATAGCTACTTTGATGAATGGCGAATGCTGAATGGCCTGCCCCGCCCGCCTGCCATGTTTGGGCTTTGCCTTTGGCGGGCAGGTAGCAAGGTTTACCCCGTAGGGAGGAACGACCGTACTGGGGTACGAGCGTACTGGGGTGATTGGCGGGGGATTATTACTTTTACTTTTATTTTTACCTACAAAGCATTTGATCAAATAATTACTAAGTCCCTGGGTAGCCATTCCAACGGTATATTTATTCATCCGGTTGGAGCCTGCACCCATAATACCGCGAAGCCCACCGGTGCCAAATTCCAGGTCTTTATAAAAGGCGTCTGTTAGTTCATCTTCATTATTTGTATCAAGTAATTGGTTTATTTCTGCTTTGGTTTGTTCATCATAATTGCCATCAAGCCAGATTTGGATTTTTTTTTTGATCTTAGCATTCATATTTACTTTACTTCAATACCTGTAGTAATAATTTGGTAAGCAAGGGGATCGTTGTCATTAAATTCCTTTTCATCAAAGGGATGGGGTTCAATTCTCAAATCAATATTTCTACGTAATTTCATTAATTCAATCCGCATGTCAAAACTATCAGATAAATTTTTCATTACAATAGCTATATCAATATCGCTGTCTTTATGAAAATCCCCGTTCACATACGATCCAAAAAGAAAGGCTTTTTCAATATTGTATTTTTCTTCTTCCAGGTATGAAAGATAATTTTTTACGATTTTAAGAATTGATTTTTTAACCATTTTCTATATTCTGTTATTTTGTAAATCCATAATTCTGTATATTCTTTTGTACATTTTTGATAAAATTTCTTTTTATAATCATTATACCTTGCTTCAAGGTTAAAAGTTGTTACAGTGTCAAAAAAATCCTCTTGCTCTTCAGTTAGCTCTATATTTGATGCTGAAGTTAAGAGAAGTAATTTATGAGTTAGTGGGGCGTGTTTATGTAACTTTTTCACATAATAAGCTTTTAGTAATTTTTGGTCTAATAGACAAAAGGTGGTTGGTTTTACTGATTTAAAATTTCATCAATTGCTTTCTTTTTCCTATGTTC
>VRUD01000063.1 GCA_019456305.1 Cytophagales bacterium
TACCAGTTACACAGGTAGGAGCATTGTCATTGTCTGTACAAATTGTATTACCTGTATAGGCGCCGGCTGTAACAATAATGGGACTGGTGCAAGCCTGATTAGTCATTTCTGTATTATCAAAGGATAAATTGAAAGGACCCGATGCGCTACCAAAGCCGTGAACCAGGATATAATAGGTGGTTCCGAAGGTTGAGCTCCATTTAACCCTGGATTGCAAACCACAGGCATCGTCATTACCTGTTACACAAGTAAAAGCACCGCAGCTCCCGGTATAAACAGAGATTTTACTGTCGAAAGTAGTGCCGGTACAGGTCTCTGCGATCATTGCTCCACCAGTGCCTGTTACGGTATACCACACACCGGGAGAGGTGGAAGAAGTAACGCATACGGGTACTGATTCAGTTGTGGCATTTTGAGTAGTCCCGGAGGTTACAGTGCCACAACTATATGTAAGCGGAATGGCGTTTGCACAAAGATCATTGACAGGGCCGATTCGTTCCACAACCATGGTCATACAAGGAGGAGCATTATCGTTAATACAGAAAAATCTGTCAAGTAAAATATCATAATTTCCGCTAGTTGTTGGTACAAAATCAATTTGAGATTGTGTTGAACAAAAATCATCATTATAGCCCACGTTTGCTCCACCGCCTGCAGGGTATATGGTAAGCTGTGTGTCAAAATCCGGATCACCGCAGGTAGATATCCGGTACTTGTAACCTGCGGTCATCCCTGTAACTCTGTTATATTCTCCTGAATAGTTACAGGTAGTAGATACCTGGTCGCCTATGTTTGGAGGCGCTGTCCATGTTAGAAAAATCGTGTTATCATATGCACACTGGCTATATGAGGTATTTATAATACCAAAGCATATAGCTGTTACGAAGAATAGAAATATCTTTTTCATAATATTGTTGTTTTAAAAGTTTGTTTATATCATTAAAAATTATTGACGGCTCAACTCTCTTGCCCTGATCTTTTCCGGGGTTTCCCCATAGGGCAGCGGTTGTTGTTTTTGGAGTTGTTTATATTTTTCAGGATTGTTCATAATCCATTTTTCTTTGGCAATCCTGTAATCTTCTTCTGTTTCCGGGTTGCTGCTATTGATAAATGCCGGATAAGAAGGTTCTCTATTATGTATGCTTTTTTGAATTTTAGGGGCAGTTTCCAGCTTTTTCAAAGCAAGCTCCATATCATAATTTGGATTGTACTTATTGGCTTCAATTTCATCCTTTAATGCCTTGATCTCATCTTCGGCAGACTGTACCGGAGGTGAACCAAAATCAGCATTTATTTGAGATGCTTTTTGAACAGGAGCATTTGCTGTACTTTGCTTAAGCAACAGTTGATACTCCGTAGGATGGTTTTTGATCCAGGTTTTCTTTTCTGCATCGCTTTTGGATGCAGGTATAGTCTGGGCGTTGGCAGCGGTTATCAATATAACCGGCACACCCATAACAAGCAGGTGTACTAAATTTTTTTTGTTCATTTTGCGTTAATTTTACTTAGGGTTGCAAATATATCAAATTTATTTGAATAATCATAAACTATATAACAGTTAATTAATAAAAAAACTCACACACCCTGTTGAATAATCCTCTTTCCTAACCCTTCCAAGAGTTTTTGAACTCCTGGAGGGGCGCTGATTGCTCCCATTATCATTAACTCCATTTTTTACATCAATACACCATCACATTATTTTCTATGGGCA
Organism: Cytophagales bacterium; assembly: GCA_019456305.1. Lineage (NCBI taxonomy): Bacteria > Pseudomonadati > Bacteroidota > Cytophagia > Cytophagales > Cytophagales bacterium. The sequence continues at coordinate 1,712 of VRUD01000063.1, forward strand.
TCTGTAACACGTTCTAAAATAGGTCCGACTAGCAGCAACATCATCGAGAAACACGTACTGTAAGTCTGCTTGTGTCCATCCAGCGGGGCAAACAGCGGGGGTACAGCTTCCGAATGTTGTACTTGGACCCAGCATCAGTCGCACTTCCAGCAATACTTCACAACACTGCCACCCGATGCCATGGTATGGTTGCTTCCCGTGCTCCATCCTGCCGGACAGGCAGTGGTATTATGCTGCCTAAAGGACCGGCAAAATCCAGTGGTCCTGTAGCAATCCTTCACAACACTGCCGCCCGTTGCCCTGGTATAGTTGCTTCCCGTGCTCCATCCTGCCGGACAGGCAGTGGTATTATGCTGCGTAAAGCTTCCCCCTGCCCCAGCCCCCCCAGATGGTGGCGCCCATCCTCCTGCTCCTACTCCGTCTGACATCCACACATAGCCATTCGTGCCTACCGTGGTGATGAAGTAAGCGGAATTATTCACACCGGGGTTTGGGTAAGTGCCATTCAGGTCGCCCCCGGCAGCTCCTGAAGGAGGTAGTGATGTTGGTGGGGTGTGGTGCTGGTTGGCAGTTACACCTCCCAAGCTGCTGTGCTGAATTGTTGCCCCGTCACCTCCGAGGTGATCGTGTAAATCTTTGCCGGTGACATAGGTGTCCACGGTATGCGGGCCGCTGGTAAGGCGCACCCATGCAGAGCCGTTCCAGTAGTAATAGCCGGGGGTGTTGTCGGTCTGGTAAATCAATACGCTCGTTGCCGGTAAGGAAATAGCGTTTCTTTGAACTAATGTCATACGGGGAATCAATATTCCCATACTATCGGATGTTAATTCCAATAAAGCCGAAGGGTCGGGGTTGGGTTCGTTTATGCCTACGTTCTGGGAGAAAGCAGCAGTTGGCAGCAGCAATTGGCAGTAAAGAATTACACCGAGCACGGTGATGGTGATTTTCGTATTTTTCGTACTGTTTCCTGCCAGCAGGACTTTGCCGGACTGGCGTTTTTCGTTGATTTTTGTTTTCATTTTTTTTTAGTTGTTTTTATGTAATTAAAATTTCTTTGCAATAAAATTCTTTTTATTTTTTATACGCGCCAGCCCTTTTCCGGTAAATTCTACCACAAATAATCCCTGTGAAGCAGCGTAGCGGTCGCATTGTTCATCCAACCGCAAGCCGGCTATGGCGCCATAAACGGTATATTTTTTATATTGTGAAAAGAATTTCTTAAAATTTTTCAGACACTCAATCAGATGTTTAACATCGCTTACTTTTGCAGTGGTTTTTACTTCGCCCACCACTACCTCTGTATCGTTCACCAACAGCACATCTATTTCCATTGTTTCGCCCTTGCGGTGCGACAGGGTGTTGGTAGAAAACTGGTTTACTTTAATTCCGCGCTTTTTGAATAATTCCAAGGTGCCGGGTTTAACAAGCGCTTCCACAAGTTTGCCCCACTGGGTAGTGAAAAGACCTGCCAGTTTACTTATTTCTTTATCTGTTTCCTGAAACTTCTTGTCGGTTTCCTGAAACATTTGCCATACCTTTTCAAAGGTTAATGGACTTTGTGATGCAGTTGATTTCATCATTGTTAATTAATGATTAATTGGCATTTGGTAAGCAAAGTTAGTTATAATTCCTAAATTTCGCAAGTTAAAAAATATTGACACGAAGTTAAGTTGCATTATTTAATAATCCAAAAAAAATTCATATTTATTTTTTTATATTTGTTGCGAAATTAAGGTACATTTGCATATAATTATCATGAAGATATTAAAAATAGACCCTACAGGAGATACACCTGCTATATTATTAGATGCAGATAAAGGTGTGTTTAAAATTACAGGCAGATCAATGCCTGAAGATGCACAACTATTTTATCAAACTGTATTAGATTGGGTCACTCGCTATGCAGAAGAACCCAATTCAGAGACTAATTTTGTTTTTAAATTAGAATATTTCAATACTGCCTCTGCAAAATTAATTTTAGATATCCTTATTAAACTTGAAGAAATACACAATAGAGGGAAAAAAACAATATTCACATGGTATTACCATGCAAATAATAAGGACATGAAAGAAGCTGGTGAAAAGTTTGGTGAATTAGTTGAGATCCCATATAATATGTTACAAATTGATTGACAGGATCATGCTTCCGCAAACCTATCGTACTCCATTTATCCTCCTGATCAGCTTATTATCTGTTTCAGACACCTTTGCCCAGCAATACAATATCAAAACTTATACTGTGGAAGATGGTCTGGCACAAACTGGGGTGGAAGATATAATTCAGGATAAAAATGGCTATATATGGTTTGCTACTGCCGGTGGTGTGTCGAGATTTAATGGTAGAAGTTTCCAAAACTTTACTACCGCTGAGGGTCTTATTAATAACAGAGTAGCGGCAATGATGGAGGACAGGGAGGGATATATCTGGGTTGGTACCATTGAAGGCATTTCAATAATTAATCCTAAATCAGACACCCTGGAAATAATAAATATTACAACCAAAAACGGCCTTATTGGCAATGTAGTATCAACGATTTTTCAAGATTCTAAAGGGTTTATCTGGTTTGGAACTAATCAAGGAATATCAATATTGGATCCGGATCAATATGCATGGAAAATAATAACACACGTACAAAAATTTACTATTGACTTTCAAAATATCACTACTGAAGATGGTCTTGTTAATAATTCAATTAATGACATTTTTGAAGACCATGAAGGAAATTTTTGGTTTGCAACCAATGGAGGTGTTTCAAAGCTTGTCCCGCCTGCCCCGATGCGCTCGGGGAGCGACAGCGAGGGATCCCCTCCCATGTTTACTAATTTTACCGTTGAGGATGGATTAAGCCATAATGTTGTTCACTCAATTGTGGAGGATAAAGAAGGGGTCGTCTGGCTGGCTACTGAAAAAAATATAACAATGCTAGTCCCAGATAAAAATGAACCCTCCGGAATGAGCATCGATATTATTAATACCGGAAAAATATCTTTGGATAAAGATAAAAGTTGTATATTAATATTTGAGGACAAACAAGGTAATTTATGGTTTTCCTGTGTGGGGTTGGTAAAACTTGCCAGACCCGCCCGCCTGCCAAAACGCAGTGACAGGCAGGGATCAGATGGACAGAAATATGATTATTTTGGTGTATCAACTGGAGTAGAAAATGTACATTGCCTATTCGAGGACCGAGAGGGTAATTTATGGATTGGTTTAGGCGTTGGTGGCGTATTACGGTATAGAAATAAAAGCTTGTTGACATATACTACCGCACATGGTATGTCGAGCGATAATGTCAGGGCAATCGTTGAAGATAAAAAGGGCAATATCTGGATTGGAACAAGTAATGGTATGTCAAAACTTGTCCTGGGCGATAGCGAAGGCTCTTACCACCCACCAGGATTTGAAATTTTTCGTCAGAATACATCCGGTGTTTTAAACGATGGATTAATTGGAAATTCAGTATGGTCATTACTAAGTGATAGCAGAGGTAATATCTGGGTCGGTATGGGACATGGAATAACAAAATATACGCCTGCAAGTGGGAAAGGTAAAAAAGGGAAGTTCGAAAATTTTAATAAAAAACATGGCTTAAAAGATCCCGCCACCATGGCATTACTGGAAGATAGCCATGGAAATATATGGGCAGCAACCTTTCATGGCGCTGCAAAGTTCAGCCCTGATGTGCTCCAGACAGGAGAAAAAAGATTGAAACTATATACTAGCCTTGAAGGCCTCATACATAATTTTGTTTCAGCCATACATGAAGATTCAAGAGGAAATCTTTGGTTTGGAACATCTGACGGCATTTCCAGGTGTAAAGTTCCATCCCGGGATTCTGGTAGAGACGCCCAATTTGGTCGTCTCTACCAGAATCCCGGGATGGAAAATGATTCTTTGGTGTTTGAAAATTTTACTACCCAAGATGGACTTGTCAATAATCGGGTGCTTTCTATTGTAGAAGACAATGAGGGAAATATTTGGTTTGGTACGATGAGAGGAATATCGAAATATACTTATTCGGTTAATTCATTATCAAAAGGAAATTTTAAAAATTTCAATGTAAAAGATGGTTTAAGCTCCGACACCCCCTATCTTTTGATCTTTGATGATGAAGGATATCTCTATGTAGGTACAAATTTAGGTGTGGATAAATTTTTTGTCAAAGGAAGCAGCTTTAAAAAAATTAAACACTTCGGAAAACTTGAAGGATTTTCAGGCATAGAAACCAATCATAATGCTGCATGCAAAGATCATTATGGCAATATTTGGTTTGGTACGATGGGGGGAGCTATTAAATATGATCCGGGATTAGATCAACCTAACAGGGTTGAGCCACTTACTCACATCTCAAAATTGCAGCTTTTTTTGGAAAATTTTGACTATACGATTTTTTCTGATTCCGTAAATGCTATTACAGGTTTACCTGAAGGATTAGACTTGCCTTACAATAAAAATCATTTAACTTTTCATTTTACCGCGTTGAGCTTAACCATTCCTGAAAAAGTAAGATACAAATGGAAAATGGAGAAATTTTCCTTCTTGGGTGGGTCTGCCTCTGGCGGAGACATACGCTGGTCTCCTGTTACTCAAAAAACAGAGGCAACTTATTCAAATTTACTTCCCGGTAGCTATATATTTATGATAAAGGCGTGCAATAATGACGGATTGTGGAATAAAAATCCAACAACTTTCAGCTTTATAATATCCCCTCCTTTCTGGCAGACCTGGTGGTTTTACCTGTTATGTATTTTTTCTGCAAGCGGCTCTGTTTATGGTTTTGTTAAAATACGCGAACGAAATCTAAAAAGAGAAAAGAAGATATTAAAAGAAAAAGTTGAGATCAGAACCAGGCAATTACAGGGAAAGAATATTGAATTAGAAGAAAAAAACCAAACCCTGGCAAAGAAAAATAAACAAATTACTGACAGTATCAATTATGCAAGACGTATTCAACAGGCTATTCTTCCTTCTGATGATGAAATAAAAAAACATTTACATGATTCATTCATTTTGTTTAAACCACGAGATGTAGTTAGTGGAGATTTTTATTGGCTTGCTTCCTTACCTGTCATTCCGGGTGCAGGGAAGGGTAGAAGCGTTGGCGTGAACGAGGAATCTCCTGAATCACTACCTGTAATTGTAGCGGCTGTAGATTGCACCGGTCACGGTGTGCCGGGCGCGTTCATGTCGATGATCGGTAATACCCTTTTAAATGAGATCGTTAATGAAAAAGGCATAACAAAACCTTCTGAAATTCTCGCAGAATTAAATACAGGGATCAAGAAAGCCTTGCATCAAAACGGACAAGAAACCCGCTCAGATGACGGAATGGATATATCGCTTGTTTCCATTGATCCTGAAAAACGCAGGATTAGTTTCGCAGGCGCCGGACGACCGTTATATATCGCTTCAAATGGGATCTTAAATGAAATTAAAGGGAATCCTCATGGTATTGGCGGTGGAAGAAAGAAAATAATCAAAAACTTTACCCACCATGAATATACATTAAAAAAAGGCGACACCTTTTATCTTTTCTCAGATGGGTATATTGACCAATTTGGTGGGGAAGAAAATAGAAAATTTATGATTGAAAGATTCGAAAAGCTTCTACTTGATATAAATCACCTTACTATGCAAGAACAATTTAGTAGCTTAGAAAACAGTTTTGAAGAATGGAAAGGGAGTGGTAAACAGATAGATGATGTGTTGGTGATCGGGGTAAAAGTTTAGTTATTGGTTTGTTAGTTTTTAGTTAATGAATACTACACACTACAAATGCTCAAAAAACATAGCCACCCTGCGGGATAGCAACGTTTTTTAGCATAGACGGTAAATGCAAGAGTCGGGAAACTAAATAACTAATAACTAATTTAATTGAACCATGGAAACAGACACTATCAATTTATTATCTGAAAGGATCAATGCCCTGTCAGAATCTGAAACAATAGCGATGGCTAAAAAAGCCAGGGAGCTTGCTTCAACGGGGGTTGATGTGATCAATTTAAGCCTGGGCGAACCTGATTTTCAAACACCCGCCCACATTAAGGAGGCAGCCAAAAGAGCAATTGATGATGGATATACTTTTTACACCCCTGTACCCGGGTATCCTGAGCTGAGGCAGGCAATCGTAGATAAGTTAAAAAGAGACAATGATCTTGATTATAAAACTGAAAATATCGTAGTATCCACCGGGGCAAAGCAATGCCTTGCCAACCTGATGCTCTGCTTAGTCAACCCGGGTGATGAGGTTATCGTTTTTACACCCTATTGGGTGACCTACAGAGAGATCATAAAGCTTTCCGGGGGAAAAGCTGTTTTCCTGGAAAGCAGCATTGAAAATGATTTTAAGATCTCACCGGAGGACCTCCGGGCAGCTATCACCCCCAACACCAAAGCCATCCTGTACTCATCTCCCTGCAACCCAACGGGTAGCGTTTACTCCAAAGAGGAACTGCAGGAAATAGCCGGCATTGTGGCTCAGCATGAGCACATTATTGTGATCGCTGACGAGATATATGAATACATCAATTTCACCGGAAAACATGAGACCATCGCCCAGTTTGAAACCATCAAAGACAGGGTCATCATTGTAAATGGAGTTTCAAAAGGTTTTGCCATGACCGGCTGGCGCCTGGGCTATATGGCTGCTCCCCGGCAGATAGCCTGTGCATGTGATAAAATGCAGGGACAATTCACTTCAGGCGCCTGCTCTATAGCTCAAAAAGCTGCTGTTGAAGCGTTGACAGGTGACATGCTGCCTACCAAAGATATGGCAGCAGCATTCCTCCGCAGGCGGGATATGGTGTTAGCGCTGGTCAAAGATATTCCCGGGATTAAAAGCTACGTGCCCCAGGGCGCTTTTTATCTCTTTCCTGATATGAGCTTTTATTTCGGGAGGCGCTCAGGTGAATACACGATCAAAAATGCAAACGACCTTTGTATGTATCTGCTGAATGATGCACATGTTTCGTTGGTTCCCGGCAACGCATTCGGAGCCCCGGATTGTGTAAGGTTCTCATTTGCTGCCTCTGATGAAAAGCTCAAAGATGCGATTGAAAGGATAAAGAATAGTTTAGAGAAGCTTGAATAAAAAATATTAAATTACTACCAGGTTGTTAAAGAATTCGCTATCTTTGTTAAAAATTTTAAAATTATGTTAGTGCTAAAAGGAACATATTACAACGGAGAAATAAATCTTGAAAATGAGATCAAGACAGATAAGCCAGTTAAGGTCATAGTAACATTTGTAGAAGAAATTAAGAAGCCTCAAAAAAAGAAAACCAAAAAAAAAGGATTAAAACTAAGTGATTTTCATTTTTATGAGGCAAGGGAGTTGTTAAAAGACTATAAAGGTTCATTTGCGGATGAAGTGATTAGAGAAAGACGAAATTCATAATTGAACTATTCAACGGGGTGAATATATTTTTAGATACTTCTACATTATTTAAACTTTATCATACTGAAACAGGTACTGAAGATATTGATAAAATAATCAGGAAAAAAGAAGTTAGTAAAATATATCTTTCTGATATTACAAAAATAGAGTTTGAATCTGTTGCCTGGAAAAAAGCAAGGATTAAAGAAATTAACGAACAAAAAGCTTATGGGATAATCAAGATATTCCGTAAGGATTATTACAAATTTATTTTTATTAAAGATGATAATTTAGTCAAAAATATTGCAAAGGATATGATGACAAAGCATGGAATAGATGGATTAAGAACCCTTGACGCTATACAATTAGCCACAGCAGTTTCACTCAAAGCCAAAGTTGATCTAAACAAAAGCTCAGATAAATTACTAACAAAACTGTTTGAAAAAGAAGGGTTAGTTGTAAAATGACGGAACAAAAGATCACGATCAACAATGGTGTATTACAAGTACCTGATACGCCTACCATACCATTTATAGAAGGAGATGGCACAGGCCCTGATATTTGGGCGGCTGCTCAGCGTGTTTTAGAAACTTCAGTAGAAAAAGCTTATGGCGGCAGCAAAAAGATAATCTGGAAGGAGGTTTTAGCCGGGGAAAAGGCTTTTAATCAGACAGGTTCCTGGCTGCCGGATGAAACTCTTAAAGCTTTCAGGGAATATTTGGTAGGTATTAAAGGGCCTCTTACCACACCTGTTGGAGGTGGTATCCGCTCGCTCAATGTTGCGCTTCGCCAGCAATTAGACCTTTATTGTTGCATCCGGCCGGTTCGTTGGTTTAAGGGAGTGCCCTCACCGTTAAAGAGGCCTGAGCTTTGTGATATGGTGATCTATCGTGAAAATACCGAAGATATTTATGCAGGTATAGAATATATGGATGGTACACCGGAAGTAAAAAAGATGCTTAATTTTTTGCAAAATAAAATGGGCGTCAAAAATATAAGATTCCCTGAAACATCATCGATAGGGATCAAGCCCGTTTCCAAAGAAGGTTCCCAGCGGCTTATCAAGGCTGCTATTCAGTATGCTATCAAATATAAGAAGCCGTCTGTTACTTTAGTGCACAAAGGAAACATTATGAAATTTACTGAAGGAGCATTTAAAAACTGGGGATATGAAATTGCTGAAAGCGAATTCGCGGATAAGGTTTTTACCTGGACAGAATACGATAGAATAGCTGAGAAAGAAGGCAAAGATGCCGCTAACAAGGCACAGGAAGTTGCAACAAATAAAGGCAGGATATTAATAAAAGATGTGATTGCCGATGCTTTTTTACAGCAGATATTATTGAGACCGGCAGAATATTCTGTGATTGCCACATTAAATCTCAATGGTGATTACATCTCTGATGCTTTGGCTGCAATGGTAGGCGGTATAGGCATAGCGCCGGGAGCAAATATTAATTTCATAAGCGGGCATGCCATTTTTGAGGCAACACATGGCACTGCCCCCAAGTATGCCGGGCAGGATAAAGTAAATCCGGGTTCTCTGATTCTATCAGGGGCATTGTTGCTCGAGTATCTGGGCTGGACAGAACCGGCAGACCTGATCTATAAGGGTTTGGAAAATGCAATAGCATCAAAACAGGTAACTTATGATTTTCACAGACTGATGGATGGGGCAACCTTGCTGAAATGTTCAGAGTTTGGGAAGGAGATCATTAAGAATATGTGATTAATTACTCCTGATATTGGCTCAATAGAGTCAATGAAATAATGATATTATTGTCCTATTGCTCTCAGGATAATAAAAATTTAACAGGAAAGAACAGATTTATTACTATTTAACCTAAATGCAATTGAAATCTTTGAAGAAATTAAATTTTAACTCCTATAAAAAGTTTCATATGATTAGTACGGAATTTTATATCAGGGTCAATATCTTCAGTGTCACCAACATACTTTACATTTCCAAAGTTATAGTCCATTCCTACAGATAAGACATTAAATCTAAATCCAATACCTATCGAATGAGTTGCTCCCAAAAAAGGATATCCCTCATTGAGATCCACGAGAACAGCCGGGCCAATTTGATAATATACATCAATGGCAATTTCATCTGAAAGTCCGTAAGTGAAATAGGGGCCGGCTTTCAATATACTGCCTTGCATCGCATCAAAAGAAGTTGTGTCATCAATTTTAAATTTGGTATAGAAGGCTGAAAACCATGTGCCTCTTATTCCGATGGCTATGTTGTCATCCAACTCTGTAATCCGGAACATATGACCCAGTTCTAAACTGGGACCAATACCGTATTTGAAATCAGAATCATTATCAAATTCAACCGGGAAAAAATAATTTTTTGAGGGTATGACAATACCAAAGTGTACAAAAAAACCACTTTCAGTTATACCTACAAAGCTACTTCCAGATGGATTTAAGGTAGATGGACTTACTGATTCATTTTTTTCTACTCCATCATTAGATTTGTTTTTCTCTGCTTTCAATTGTAAACAAACCAAAGTGCACAGTAGGATCAATAAGATTAGTTTTTTCATGATTTTGTAATTTAAATATGAGTCCACTCTAAAAAGTCTTTTTTGCCACAAAAGCACAAAAACACAAAATCCCACTAAAGATTAACTAATTGATTTTCAGGGTTTTGTGGGATTTAGTGCTTTGGTGTTTTGGTGGCATTTTTATTTTTTGGACTTATTAGAGTGGACTCAATATTTATAATGGAACCGTAAATTTCTAATCATTTCCACTTTTACCTTCACCTTCTACTTCTTCTTCTTCACTCTCCTCCTCACCTTCATTTAGACTAACACTTTCATCTTCACTTTCACTTTCCGGTTCACTTTCACGCTCTGATTCATCCTTAGGTTCCGACTCAACTTCTTTTTCCGATTCATCCATAATTTCCGGTTTAACTTCGCTTTCAAAAATCATAAAAGCTTCAGACTCTTTTTTTATGTCTTCCCTGTCAACACCATCTCTTACCCCTCTTGCAATCTTATTGACCAAAACCCCTACAATTGCTTTTCTGAAACCTAATTTTTTTGCCATTTCTACACAGTAATCCAATTCGCTGTCGTGGATTATACCATCGGCCAGCATCAATTGTACGATATCAAAGAGTTGGTAAAACCTCTCGGCATTATTATCTGGTATTTCAATTTCAACCGAACGAGGGTTAGATACAATTGATCTGACAACATTAGGCTTGATGCCATTTTTATCAGCAACCTGGTATAATAAATTCATCTCAGCTTCATCTACGTGACCATCTATTTTAGCCAGTGATGCCAAATACCTTAAATGGCTTTTAACTTTCTTAACTTCTTTACTTTCAAAAAAACCAAACATTAATAAAATTGTCAAAATATGAATTGAAATAGTTCACAAAGGTAATTATTTTTTTTGCAAATATACACACCTTGCAGAAAAAAATAATTTGTTAAACATTTTTTTTAAAAAAACTTGTGGAATTTGATGGAAAAAAATTACCTTTACGACTTTAAATTAAAACAAAAATGGTTATGAAAAACTTTTTTACCCCGTTAGAAATAATAACGGGAAAAACGTTGGTATTAAACCCTTTTAGATTTTTAACGGGGTTAACACCGCTGACTTTGTCGGCTATGTTTCTATTTCTCATTGCATGTGATTCAATAAAGCAGAAAAGCAATGATGAGATTGAAGATTCTATTAATATTGAAAATTTTGAATTTGATGCTGCAGAAGATCAACCGGAACCAATAATAATAGAAAAGGATGGCCTGAAACTTAGCTCTGTTGATGATTCTCCTGATTTTCCTCATGCCATCATTTATATGGAAAATCCGGGTTATGAGTCAAAATTTGAAACAGGCAACATAGAGTTTTCTTATAATGTTAGAAATTATGAGTTGGCAAATCAAACTACAGATGCAGAACAAAAGATGTGTGCCAATTCAGCAAAGGGGCAGCATATTCATCTTATCTTGAACAACGAACCCTATACAGCACATTATGAGGATAAGTTTGTTAAGCAACTTGAGCCCGGCAATTATGTGTCATTATCATTTTTATCCAGGTCTTATCACGAAAGCATAAAAAATAGAGGGGCTTATGATCTTAAACGTTTCTCGGTAGGAGTCACCGATACATTTGATTTTGACATGTCTGCCAAACATTTATTTTACAGTAGGCCTAAGGGAGAATATTTCGGAGATGATACTAAAAAAATTCTTTTAGACTTTTATCTCTATGACACAAAACTTAAGGAAGATGGAGATAAAGTAAGAGCAACAATAAACGGAACGGAATTTACACTTACCAGGTGGGTGGCTTATTTTATTGAAGGATTACCCCTGGGAGAGAATACCATTAAATTGGAGCTAATAGACAAAGATGGTAATCTTATTGAAGGTCCGTTTAATTCTGTTGAGAGGTCTGTAATGTTGAGTGAGTTGAAGTGATGGTGCAAATGAAATAGAGGCAATAGGGGAATAGAGGGAATAAAGGAAATAGACGCTTTATCTGAGAATGAACGACCAAGGGTATGTTATGTGAGGAAGGAAAGCTACCGAAGGTTTAGTTCAACTCCTTTATATCTGCAAAGCAAGAATCGTATGGAAGCAAGTGGTATTATTGGCAGGAAATATTTTTCCCATACAAGATAGGAAAAGGGCATCATCAAGAGGAAAGCGATAATTGATATATCTAAGAAAAATGGCAGATCAAATTCATTTTTTCTCCATTTCCCAAACATATCTTTAAAAAGGTATAAGACTACAGGCAAACCAAAGAAAAAGGCAATATTGAAAACAATATGTTCAAAGAATTGATTTTCAAAGAGCCATTTGAGCCCACGATGAAACCAACCTGCTGTATTAAAACCGGCTTCTATAGCAGACTTGGCTGGTGTAACCGGAAATAACCAATAAAACGAGGATATAACAAAAGATGCTATAAGAATCTTAACATTTTGGTAGTAAAATTTATAAGTCAATACTATTATTGGGAAAAGGTATATACAAAATAAACAAATATAAAAAATAAGAAAATTAATATGAAAGTTCATTTTTTCTCCCAAATATAGATTTTTCAGCTCATTTTCCGGTGTTAATCCTTTCCATAGAAATATAAGAAATAAAAAAGGTAAAAATGCAATAAAGATGGAAATTAACATCTTTAAAACAACGCGTTCTTTTCCCTTTATGTATTTGATCAGGTAAAAAATGGCTCCAGCCAGAAGGATGAACGATAAATATTGTCTGCATAATAACGCACAAGCTGCAGAGATGGCAAATACAAAAGGATTTTGTCTGACAATTGCAAAGCAACAGAGTATCAGGAAGAACATTGCCAGCATATCAGTATAGACCAAAAAGCTCAAAGCAACCATATAGGGAATAATTACAAGGTAGATAGATGCTAATAATGCGATTTTACCATCATCAAATATTATAAAAAATAACCGATGATAAAGTAGATAAGTCAACAGAGCAATTATGATAGAAAAAATCCGTAGCTTATAGATTTCAAAACCAAAGACTTGCCCCCAGAACGCATATAACAGAAATGGCAATGGAGTAGACATCTCTTCGTAGTGTTTTAAATTGTTCAAACTAATTTCCTCACCGAAAAGAGCGATTGTTTTAATAAAATGAAATTCATCATGTTGAGGATACTTCAAATCCATCACATATGAATCGGTTATATAGATCACAAGGGTATGAAAAAGTATTATGGAAACAATAAACCATTTTAGTGAAACAGTATATTTTGTCATGGCGACTTATATAATTCGGTTGTAATTCAATAGCAACTCAATAGTAATTCTAATTAGTGTCTGTCTATAAAGTCGAATGTTTAATATATTATAGTAAAAACATAACTTCGTAAGTTGATTAAAAAGTCGGCAGTCCACAGTCGGCAGTCAGCAAATTTGCCAACTGCCAACTGCCGACTGCCAACTTAATGTTGAAACTTTGGATTTTCATTAACGAATATTTTTGACATTATAGACAGACACTAATTAATTACCATAGAATTACTTTAGTACTTCTCTTAATACCTGTAAAGATTTAATTTTTCCTATACTTTCAATGTGTATGCTGTAGAATTTTATTAATAGGTCTATGATATTGTTTCTTATCAGATTGTTTGATTTGATTACATAGTTATAATCAGAGGATAGGTAATTGTTCATCGTATTGATTAGATCGCTGTCATATTTAACTTGTATATTGTTATCTATATATTGCTTATCCCAGGAATGAATTTGATTTACGATCTCCTGTGCTGATTGAGGTTCAAATCCTAAATATTTAGATAGCCGCATTAAAAATATTATATGAAAGTTTTCAAAGTTGGTTTCCAACTCATCTAAGATTCTTATTGAGCTATGTAAAAATTCAAATTTTTGTCTATTGAGCGATTCAATTTTAACTGTTCTACTTAAAATTTCAGTTATAAATAAGGCGATACTGGTTTTTTTAATATCATAAGGGATGCTTTTAAAAGGGGCATTACATTTTATTTCTGAGATACGATTTATACTTTTATTGCTTTTGTGATATACGACCAAATCTAATAATGTCAGGGGTTGATATAATGCAATGCCGGTTTTTGTATTTTTTGTTCTGACACTATTTACAATATATGATTGCAGCCCGAATTCTTCGGTAAAGATTTTGACGATTATTGAGGTTTCCTTGTATTTAATAAAATTAAGTACGATCCCCCGGGTTTTGAAAAGCATAATTCTACATGAGAGATGCCTAAAATACTTAAAATTTTAGGCATTTCTTATTCTTTAACTGCAATTTTAGCAACATACGAATCTTCTTTATCTTTAGTAGTGCTGAAAATCATATAAACGCCAGCTTTAACTCTATTTCCATTATAATCATTAACATTCCAAACAGCCATACCACCCTCGGCTTGAGTTTCATAGACCAAATTACCTGAAACATCTGTGATCTTTACGATCGCGTCAATAGCCAATCCTTTTATTCCTACCCACCCATAAAAATCAGGTTCTACCGGATTGGGGAAAACCTCAACGTTATTATGTACACTTTTACTTTCTGTAGAAGTTCCCCTGAAAGAAATTATTCCTTTATCCGTTCCAATAAACACCTCTCCGGTTTTGGCATGAATGACAATATCAATAATATTGTTTGATAAAAGAGGGCTATTATCTGCAGTGAAATTAATAATTTCTTCAGTAGCCCCATCATCAAACAACCATAAGCCATTACGCGATCCTATCCATTTTCTGTTACCACCGTCAACAGCTATGGTGGTGATTTGTTCGGTCTCTAATAAAGGTCTTTGGCCAAAGATTGGAGTGCTTGCATTAAGATCTCCATCAGTAAAATCAGTAAAAACAGAGGAAGGATTATAAAAAACGGCAACGCCTTTATTTGTCCCAACCCAAATATCTCCGTTTTTATCTTTTGTAATACATTGGACATTAATGTCAGGCAAGCCACCGTTACCAGTAATATCTGTCAAATGTATTGCTGGATCATTTTTATAATTTTCCGGTATAACTAATATTCCATATTCATTTGATTGGTCAAGCCTTATCCATTTATAGTTATTATCATCAATAACAATATCCTTTGGAAAGCAGAAACCAAAATCAAAAGACTCCCAGGTTTCATCTATTTTTTTTACATGTATATATGGACCACCACCGCATTCATTTGCACAATCAGATTGCCAGTTTGATATCCACAAATTCCCACCTTTATCTACTGCTAACCCTGTAACCATTACAGAAGGACTACCTGCTTGACAAGAATTTTTAATTGTGCTATTAAGGTCATTATGAACAACCAATAAATCAGACGGCCATCCGGCCTGTTGTTCAAAAAGCCCATAACCCATAGAACCAAAATAAATTTTATTGTCAACTGGATTTTTCACCATCGTTATAAGGCTATTCATAACAGGTGTTGCAGGGTATATATGCTCCCATTGCTCGTCTTTAAAAAGCGAAAATCCTACTCCTCCCCACTTACCAAAACCACCCGGTAAAGTATAAATTCCACCATCACTATAGTAAAGTTTTACGACATCTGATGAGAATGGCCCGTTAGGATAATAACTTTTGTAGGGATTATCTTTATCACTGACTAACCCATTTACCCCATCTGCTATCCAAACAAACCCTTCACTATCAAAAGCTGCTTCTGAAGGATAATTAAATAATTTATTGGTAAGTATAGTAAGGCTGTCATTCTTATTTAGGATTATTATAGAATTAGATTCAGTAATAAGCAATTTATCAGCAGAAATTTTCATATCACTTATGCCTCCTGATAAAGGGATATTAGTTTTTTGCCAGTATTTACCATTGTAAAAATGGATAACATTTTCATTGAGAAGTCCTGTATAAACTTTATTATTAAATGAAGCAATTGCATATGCTTTTTTGCCGGATATATTAATGTTAGAGGCAGGAATTATCACAGTGTTAGTTTCGATGGACATCACAGAATCAGGAAACACAATTGATGAGTCAGTGGCATTGCCAAGGGTATCGAATTGGTAATTATTATAATATGTTGGCCATACAATAAGTGTATCTGTGGGAACAAAGGGTGAAACAGAATCATTAAACAGGATTAACTGTATTTGTGATTTAGGTAAAGAATCTACAATATAGGTAGCTGTATCAAAAGTATAATTCCATGAGGTATCGTACATAAAAGCTATGGAGTCTAAAATGTTTCCATTAACAGTAAAGTTATAAACAGTAGAATCGCTAAAGGATAACCAATTATTAAAATCCAGTAAGTTTATATCAGGCGCTAAACGGGCTGCCATAACCCCGTTAGCCGTTGCTAAAAAAAGGCTGTCATTATTCATTGTAGTACCAAAAACTTCAATTTGCGCCCCATTATTACCCAACTCACTATAGGTTTCTTTTACTTCAAGTTTTCCGTTTTTGATGTCGGGATTGTAATATGATAAGTCTAAAACAACAATTCCAAAGGCGCAGGATAAATATGCCATATCAAGAGAATCTATACCATTTCTATCTTTGAATTCAGCAAAATATATATGGTTGATAGTTTTCTCGCCTACTATATTATTGCTCCTTTCTATATCATTAACATTTATGATTTCATTTCCCTTTAACAGATCAATGTTACCATTCTCGTAGCCGATCAATAGTATATCTAATTTGGTATTATAATTAATTTTGGAGATGTTAATATCACTAAAGCCATCAATTTTAGAAAGCGGCCTCAGGCTGTTATCATCTTTATCAAAATAGAAAAAACCACTTTCAGTTGCACAATAAACTTTATTTCCAACGATCGCAACGCTTTTACCAACTCTGTATGAGAGATGTGTCCTCCAGGTACCGATAGGAATACCCTGGCAGAGCGTATCAGTATAAAAAAACAGTGTAAACAATAAAAGAAAGAGAATTTTCATTTGTTCTTTAGTTTTGTTTTATAACTTTACAAACAAAAAAATATTATAATGCAGGGTAAATTAAATATTTCTGAAATTGAAAAATATGCTTCTGATTTATCAAATAAATTAGCTGGAAATTATTTTCATGAAAATGAATTTATAGGGGCTAAACAAATTACAGACTTTTGTAATATCAGGCAGGTAAATTTATTCATGCTGAAAATTTTATTTAACAAATGGCAAGATGAAACAGCTAAACTTCAAAGCCCCTGGTTTGATTATCAGCATGTAGAGGTTAAAGATGCGTTGCAGCAATTTTTAAATATTTTATCAAGGCATATATCTCTTCAAAAAGATGTTTTTCAGGAATTGCTTACAGAAGCTATAAAAGACACCTTAATTCTTGCTCTCTCGCCTCATATTTATTTCCACAATGTCATTGCGACCCCGAGCCCAGCGAGGGGGAAGCAATCTCCGGATACAAATCAGGATCGCAATGACATCTTAAAACAATTGAAGCAACTTACTAAATATATTAAGATAAATAAGATTTTGGTCTCTGATTTAATGGCAAGGATTGAGAGTGAACAAGAAACGATTTTTACAATTGAAACAACAAAAAAAATATTTGATGAAATACTTCATGAGCATAAAAATCAGCTTGATGATCCTGAAAGCATAATAGAAGTTTTTTCTGAGTTGTCCCCTTTATCAATACAAAAGCTTTTTGGTAGGAATTTCTCCTTCTCCAAAGGAGTCCGGAGTCCTTCGGACAGTGGGTTAGGGGATAGTGTTGATCAAGCTGAAACTATATCACTCAATAAAAGATATAGAAAAGAGCAGCTCAGCTTGAATGATAGCTTGAAACCATCCCAGACTACACTCCACCAAAGTCATGCACTTAAAGCTATTGTAACCCTTAGCAAGGCAATAGCCTTAAACCAGCGTCACTTTTTCATCAATGAGCTTTTTAATAGTGAGTACAGTGCCTACGATCAGGCAATAGAAAAAATTGACTTGTGTAAGAATTATAACGAGGCAATATCATTGGTTACAGAAAACTACGCAGTGCAGTATAACTGGAATATGGATAAAAAACCGGTAGGGGAATTTTTAGAGCTAATTGAACGGAGGTTTCAAAGCGCATAGAAGTCCCCCTAACAGTCGGCAGTCCACAGTCGGCAAAAAAATCAGTCGGCAGTCGGCAGTCCACAGTCGGAAAAAAAATCAGTCGGCAGTCGGCAGTCCACAGTCGGCAAAAAAATCAGTCGGCAGTCGGCAAAAAAGGAAATAACAATCAAACCATTAAAACAATATGGCAACTGGATTTAGAAACTTAACCGTGTATAAAAAAGCATTTGTACTTGCAATGGATATTTATTATGTTAGCAAGAAATTTCCTAAAGATGAACTTTACTCTTTGACCACTCAGATAAGAAAATCCTCAAGATCTGTTTGTTCAAATATCGGTGAAGGATATCGTAAACGTCAGTATGAAGCTCATTTCCTAAGTAAGGTGTCTGATTCGGATATGGAGAATACAGAAACACAAGTGTGGCTTGATTTTGCACTTGCCTGCGAGTATATCGCAAAAGAAGTATATAATGATTTCAATGAACGATCAGAAGAAATAGGACGATTACTTAATCACATGATTCAAAATCCTAAAAAGTATAAATAGAGAAAAGTCGGCAATCGGCAGTCAACAGTTGGCAAAAAAATAAGTCGGCAATCTACAGTCCACAGTCGGCAAAAAAATCAGTCGGCAATTTACAGTCCACAGTCGGCAAAAAAACAATTGCCGATTGTGGACTGCCGACTGCCGACTTTCATCTTAACAGCACCTTCATTCTATATGCATCAAGTTTTAATAGTAAAAAGAGCAAAATTGTAAATGACCACAGACTGCTGCCACCATAGCTGAAAAAAGGCAAAGGTATACCAATGACAGGGAACAAGCCGATCGTCATACCAATATTGACTACAAAATGAAAGAAAAGAATTGAAGCTACTCCATACCCGTATATTCTCACAAATCTTGACCTTTGCCTTTCAGCTAAGTACAAAATTCTCATCAGTAATGTCATAAAAAGACTGATCAATACAAAGCTCCCAATCCAGCCGTGTTCTTCCCCGATAGTGCAGAAAATGAAGTCTGTACTTTGTTCGGGTACAAAATCATATTTGGTCTGTGTTCCCTGAAGGTAGCCTTTCCCCCACATACCTCCTGAACCAATTGCAATTTTTGATTGTGTTACATTCCAGCCATATCCTAAAGGGTCTTCATTAGGATTGATTAACGCTTTTATTCTATTCTGCTGATGCGGCTTTAGGGCATGATCAAAAAGATAATCAACGCTTTTGGTTACGCCTATTGATATCATAAAGCCGATCAATATCAGACTGATCCTTTTGATCGTTTTAGGTGAAAAAATGATCGCAATTAAGGTAATAATGCCAAGTCCTATTATGAGAATAACCTGCGAGACTAATAAGGTTAATAAGCAGACTGCAATGACTACCAATCCACCAATCAGAATAGCAGGCGCCATACCTTCACGGTAAAGCACTATGGCAAAGGCGCTAAATACTAATGCTGATCCTGCATCTCCCTGGAGAGTTGTTAAAATTACCGGCAAGCCGATAATAATTGTTAGTGTGATTTGAGTTTTTAACCTTTTTAGATGATGAAAACTTAAATATTTTGCTACCGCAAACGCACAGGTAAACTTAGCAAATTCAGAGGGTTGGACTCTAATCCCTCCAAATTCAAACCATGCCTTTGTGCCATGAACTTCTTTGCCAAATAATAAAACTCCAATAAGCAATAGGATAATAAAGGCATGAATAAAATAGGCAAATGAATCATAGAAGGAGTAGTCTATCACCATAATAAGGATAACAATAATGAGTGTAGCAGCAATCAATATCAATTGCTTTCCGGAATTTTGATGAAGGTCAAAAATACTTTTCTGAACCTCTTCCTTGTACTCAGCTGCGTAAATATTAAACCATCCAAGTGTTATGAGTACCAGGAATACCAATATTGTAAACCAATCTAATTGCTTAATTATGGTATCGGATCTTTGCATTATTAAAACACAGATTACATAGATTAAAAAAGGTTATACGGATAATTTTTTACTGCAAAGTCGCCAAGACGCAAAGTTTTTAAAAAGTGTATATAAAAACTTTTTCCCCTTTGCGCCTTTGCGGTTAAAGGATCCAGGCTTATTGTGGTAAAAAGTTTCCTTCCAGTACATATTTTTCCAGCCAGCCTCTGCTGATCGTATCATTTAGATACTTTTCTATAATCAGGCTTGCAATAGGCGCTGCCCATTTGCCCCCAAAACCGGCATTTTCTATAACAACTGAAATTGCAATTTTGGGATCCTCTTTTGGTGCAAAAGCAATGAACATGGAATGGTCTTCACCATGAGGATTTTCTACTGTGCCTGTCTTGCCACAAATAGCGATATCTTTATGAACTGCTCTCCATGCAGTACCTGATAAGGCTGCCTCCATGGCATTTGTTACTATATCAAAGTATTGGCTATCAATGGTAGTTTTATGCTTGACCAAATATTGTTGTGTTAATTTACTTATGTTACTGTTAATGCTATTGTCTTTGCTACTTTTTTTACCTATTGCATTTATCAAATGAGGCGTGTAATAATGCCCCTTATTGGCAACTATTACTGCAATGTTTGTCATTTGAACGGGGGTGATCAGAATTTCTCCCTGCCCTATGCTCAACGAATAAATGGTAGAAAACAACCAGTGTCCCTTTCCGTAAATTTTATTGTAATCTTCAACCGATGGAATTAACCCTTTTTTTTCATCAAGAAGATCAACACCGAGCTTTTCTCCAAAACCAAAGCTTAAGATATGCTCCCGCCATTTATTTAATCCTGTCGCTGCTCCCTGATATATATTATCTGACCTTTTCTGATTGATAATTTTTCTGAAAACATTAAAGAAATAAGGGTTACATGAATATTTTATCCCTCCATATAAATTATTAGGTGAAGGATGCTGATGACAATTCAGTATGTTGGGATTACAACTAAACCATGTATTAGGATGAATTGCTCCTTCCTGTAAGCCAATAAGCGCCTGAACTATTTTGAAAATAGAACCGGGCGGATACATAGCCATTATTGGCCTGTTGAATAATGGCGCTAAAGTATCTTTTTCTAATAGAGCAAAATTTTTTGGAAAGATTCTGCCAGTAAGTAAATTGGGGTCATATGCTGGTTTGGAGACGATTGTAAGTATTTCACCATTGGATGGTTCAATGGCAACGATACTTCCTATCTTATTTACCATTAGTTTCTCGGCATATTGTTGAAGTTCAAAATCAAGGGTAGTAATAAGATCCTTTCCTGCCACATACAATGTATCATAAAGCCCCTCCTTAAAAGATCCTTTTTCTACACCTTTCACATCAACAATGATCCACCGCACTCCACTTCTTCCCCTCAACGAATCCTCGTATTGATATTCTAAACCGCTAATTCCTATATAATCACCGGGTCTGTAGTTTTCTTTGCCTGATTGCTGTAATTGTTCACCGCTTATCTCTCCCAGATAACCAAGCGTATTAGCAAGGTTTTTATGAGGGTAAGCCCTCACTGTACGCGCCTGTATATAAAAACCTTCATATTCTATCAAGTGGTCTTGGATACCGGCAAATTCCTGATTTGAAATTTGTTTTATAAACACTGAAGGTTGAACATAAGAAAATTTTTTAGCAGCTTTTATCTTGCTCATAAAATCTTCTTTACTTATCTGAAAAAGGTTACAAAAGTCAAGCGTATAAGCTACCTTTACCTCTTTTGGTATTACCATAAGGTCATAAACCGGTGAGTTGAATACCAATAGTTTTCCATTCCTGTCATAAATAAGTCCGCGGTATGGGTATTCAATTATTTTCTGGATGATGTTATTTTCAGCAGCTAATTTATAAGTGCTGTCTAATACCTGGATAGAAAAGAGCTTCACTAGATAAATTATACCTGCTATAATTATGACACTTGCTATGATATATTTGCGGTTTTTATTCATTATCTTCTTTTTTTAGAATAAAAGAATAAATACTGTATAATTACAATAACAACGAAAGTAAAAATGGCGCTGAAAAAAGCTTTCGCTAATGTAAAAAAGAACATCCTGGCGCTGGCTATTTCGATATAAAATAACGCAACATGATGGACAAAAATAAGTATACTGGAATATATGCTAAACCATTGTAAACCCAATAATTTTATAGAAATATTTGCCCTCGGTTCATAATCACTTCCTGGAGTGAGTGCTTTTATCACAAAAGGTCTGATAAATGCTATTATCACACACGAAGCAGTATGAATGCCTAAAGTATCATAAAAAATATCTACAACAAAACCCGTAACAAAACCCAGGATCAACAATATTAACGGTGGGGTTTCAAGAGGAAGTAAAAGTATAAAAGCAATATATACAAAACAGAATGCAATATTGAACAGCACAGCGTTTCTTAGTAAAATTAGCTGTATAGCTGTAAATAATAAGAAATAAAATATTTGTATAGGGATGCTTTTACCGGTCATTGTAAATTACGAATGACGAATGACGAATTACGAATTCTTACTTCGTCATTCGTACTTCGTCATTCTTCATTTTTAATTCAGGTTTTATTTTTATTTTTTCTTTTTCTTGCTGTTTTTATAGATGTAACAAATATTGCTGTTAGTTGATTGGCTTCATCCCATAGAGGATTTATAAGATCAGAATATTTAGAATTATGTTTTTTACTATCTATATCTTTCAATATTTCAAGAAAAAAAGCTGATTCATCTACTTCTTCTTCTACGATCTTTAATTTATTAATAAAATCTTTGTTTGATTTTGCTCTACAAGATGCTCTATAATTAGCCCCTACTGAACTGGCACATCTGATCAATTGTCCTTTATAAATCCTAAAAGCCGGAGTATCAGGTAACTGATCACAAAGATAAAATATATTCAGAGCAAACCTTTTAGTACTATCTTTTAAATCACGCATAATATTTAAATACGAATTACGAAATACGAATTCGTACTTCGTCATTCGTCATTCGTACTTCGTCATTCGTCATTCGTCATTCGTACTTCGTCATTCGTACTTCCTCATTCGTACTTCGTCATTCGTCATTCGTCATTCGTACTTCGTCATTCGTGCTTCGTAATTCGTACTTCGTCATTCGTAATTCGTCATTTCTAACGAATCTTTTTCTGCAGCTAATATATTTTTTTCTGCTATATAAACATATGACAAACTTTGAAAGTTGACAGATAGCTTTACTCTGATGTCATGAAAGGTTTTTTCTTCCAGAATGTTGAAATCTTCAATAATACCGATCATAATTCCTTCTGGGAAAATAGCATTAAAACTCGAAGTAACAATAGTATCTCCCCAGGAAAGATTCACATGCCGTGGTATGTATAAAAGATTTGCTATTAAAGAGTTTTTTCCATCCCATCTTAAAGAGCCGAATATACCGTTTTTCTTAATTTGAGCAGATACATACATATCTGAATGTAATATTGATATAGCTGTTGAAAAATGTTCTGAGCAGGCTTTTATTTTTCCAACGATACCTTGGTGAGATATTACCGCCATGCCAGGAGTAATACCGCTTTTACTGCCTTTGTCAATAGTTATGTAATTGTTTATACGCTTGACAGAATTGTTAATTACTTTTGCAGGTATGAAATTATATTTCTTTAGAATATCTTCACCTGGTAGCTGGGCAGTGTACACATTATCAATAAATTTATCTTTTGCTATCAGCGCTTTTAATTGTGCATTTTCTTCGATCAAACGAGTATTTTCATTTTTTAATTTTGAATTTAAAGTCAAAAAATCATATAGGTTGTTTGAGAATAAAATTACATTAGAAACAAACTGGTTGGAGGAATTAAAAAAAGAGGCGCTTTGGTAATTATTGTTCTGAATAATAAGCCAACCGCAGATCGTCTCTAAAAAAATAAAAAAGAAAAATGCCCTGAATCTGAATAAGAATAAAAACAGTCGCTGCATTAGTAAATAATTGACAGTTGGCAGTTGATCCCGAGTACTCGGGATCAATTGCCAACTACCAACTGCCTACTGCCTACTGCCTACTGATTTCAGGTCATCAACACAGCTTTATAACCCTTGAGATTTTTCAATGTCATTCCTGTGCCACGAACTACCGCTCTGAGAGGGTCTTCAGCTATATGAATTGGTAGTTTTGTTTTTAATGACAATCGTTTATCCAGGCCTCTTAAGAGTGCTCCACCACCTGTCAGG
Organism: Cytophagales bacterium; assembly: GCA_019456305.1. Taxonomy (NCBI): domain Bacteria; kingdom Pseudomonadati; phylum Bacteroidota; class Cytophagia; order Cytophagales; species Cytophagales bacterium. Next base: position 25,823 of record VRUD01000063.1, read on the forward strand.
TAAATACCATTGTCATATATGTCGGCAGATAGTTCAGGTGGCGCCATTTCTAATGCTTTAAAAAGCGCTTCTTCAACTTTTGATAATGATTTTTCTAAGGCAAAGGCAATTTCTGAAGAAGATAACTTGATCACCTTTGGAATGCCCGTCATCAAATCCCTACCTCTTATCTCATAATCATCAGGGGGATTTTCCATGTCAGAAAAGGCTGAACCGGCTTCTATTTTGATCTTCTCAGCAGACCGTTCTCCTATCAGCATATTATGCTGTCTGCGCATATAGTCAAGGATATCTTTGTTGAATGCATCTCCGGCTACCCTGATAGATTGCTTACATACAATACCTGATAATGCAATTACAGCGATTTCAGTGGTACCGCCTCCAATGTCTATCACCATTGCCCCAACAGGTTGTTCTATATCAATACCAATACCAATTGCAGCAGCCATTGGTTCGTAAATCATATACACTTCTTTTGCTCCTGCATGTTCAGCCGAATCTCTTACTGCTCTTTTTTCTACTTCTGTAATGCCTGATGGGATGCAAATAACCATTCTGTGAGAAGGGGAGAATATCCTGTTACCTCTATCTATCATCTTGATCATTCCCCGGATCATTTGTTCCGCAGCATAAAAGTCAGCAATTACACCATCTTTCAGCGGTTTTATTGTTTTAATATCTTCGTGCGTTTTTTCGTGCATCTGCATTGCTTCTCTGCCGATACAAAGCACTTTTCCTGTCGTCTGCTCTATAGCAATAATAGAAGGCTCATCCACAACAATTTTGTCTTTTTCGATAATAAGTGTGTTAGCAGTCCCCAGGTCTATTGCAATGTCGCTGGTAAAAAAATCTAAGAAACCCATTTATTAAGTACGAATTTAGAATTGAAAAATTAACAAGATGCAAACTAACGTATAAGATTTGAGATTTACAAAATATATTAAACAATAGTATGTAAATGATTGCATGGATGCATGGATGCATGGCTGCCACGCTCCATGCGCTATGCTCTATTGAATTACTATTGAATTACTATTGAATTACTATTGAATTACTATTGAATTACTATTGAATTACTATTGAATTA
>VRUD01000064.1 GCA_019456305.1 Cytophagales bacterium
CGACTGCCAACTTAATGTTGAAACTTTGGATTTTCATTAACGAATATTTTTGACATTATAGACAGACACTAATTAATAATTTTTGCCATCGCTTCATTTTATTAACGAATCGGTTATTAAATGTTGTCATCGCTAAAAGCAAGGGTATCGTTATTATCAGCTTTGAGCGATGGCATCGTTTGTTATATTGAAATTACGATATTATAAATTAAAATAGAAATATCATAAACTATGGATTTAAATAAGTTAACTGCCATCTCACCAATTGACGGAAGATATAGAGAACAGGTAAAAGAGCTGATACCCTATTTTTCAGAATTCGGACTGTTTAAGTACCGGCTTTTGGTTGAAATAGAATATTTTATTGCTCTATGTGAAATCCCGCTTCTGCAATTAAAAGATTTTGATAACAAAAGATTTAATTCATTAAGGGAGGTATATCGTAACTTCTCCGTCAAAGATGCTGAAATAATTAAAAAAATAGAGCAAAAAACTAACCATGACGTAAAAGCCGTTGAATATTTTTTAAAAGATAAATTCTCAGCGCTGAAAATTCCGGAATATGCTGCGTTTATTCATTTTGGATTGACCTCACAGGATATCAATAATTCAGCCATTCCGCTTGCTTTAAAAGAGGGATTAAACAATTCGCTATTACCCCTGGTAGATCAAATATCTACCGTATTAAATAATCTGGCAAAGCGATGGAAAGATGTACCAATGCTTGCCCGCACCCACGGCCAACCTGCTTCTCCAACTATACTCGGAAAGGAATTGATGGTGTTTGTTGAACGGCTTAACCAACAACTGGAATTATTAAACCAAATACCATTCTCTGCTAAATTTGGAGGCGCTTCCGGTAATTTTAATGCCCATCATGCTGCCTGTCCTAAAATAGATTGGGTGAAATTTGCAGATAAATTTGTAACGGCCAGGCTGGGATTAAAAAGAAGCCGCTATACTACTCAAATTGAGCATTACGATAACCTGGCTGCTTTATTTGACAACCTTAAAAGGATCAATACAATTTTGATCGATCTCAACAGGGACATGTGGCAATATATTTCTATGGAATATTTTCAGCAAAAAACAAAAGAAAGCGAGGTCGGTTCTTCCACCATGCCGCACAAAATCAATCCTATTGACTTTGAGAACTCCGAAGGGAATTTGGGGCTTGCTAACGCCTTGTTTGAACATTTTGCAGCCAAGCTCCCGGTATCACGCCTCCAAAGAGACCTTACCGATTCAACGGTTCTCAGGAATATAGGCATTTCCTTAGCACATACAATCGTAGGATATAAATCATTAATTAAAGGTTTGGATAAAATTGTTTTGAATGAAACCGCAATTAAGACAGACCTGGAAAATAACTGGGTGGTGGTGGCAGAAGGCATCCAAACAATATTAAGGCGTGAAGGTTATCCCGATCCTTATGAGGCTCTTAAAACACTAACAAGAACCAAAGAAAGAATCACCAAAGAACATTTGATGAATTTCATTGATAAGCTTAATGTGGATGAGCGTGTGAAGAAAGAATTAAAGTCTTTGACCCCCTTTAATTATATTGGGGTGAAGATATTTAAATGAGGATACGTAATAATACACATGGATGCATGCCTCCACATTAAAAATTTTGGCTCTTTTCTAAATATTGTTGGATATGCTCAAATTATTGCATATCTTTGTAAATATTATTCTTTCACTTATTTTAAAAAGATATGTCAGATACAAAAAACAATGAAACCAAGGGCAGAATAGGTGTACTTAGAAGACCCCACAGAATAGGTGTACTTAAAAGACCTGGCAGAATAGGTATATTAACCAAAAAAGAAAATGGCAGTAAGGTTACCTGTTGAAATACATCGTTCACCGTCTATTAAAGCTGCTGTTTGTGCTTTAGCTAACTCAGGGTATGAAACTGATGAGTGCGAAATTCTTGTGCCTTTACCATTTGCTAAAGATAATATGGGATTATCCCTTAAGGATGGTAAGGCGATAACCTATGTTGCTGCTGATAAAAAAGAGGTAAGATTTTATCAAATGGGAAAGGTGAAAATCAGCGTTATTACTGATGATAAAAAACCGCAATATGTTGAAGCAGCGCTTTTAGTTTCTGAAAGTGAAGAGCAAGTTGTGTTAAATGATAAGCTCGTTGGCGGTCTAAAAATTATTTTATAGATTTTGCTAAAGGAATATGGAGATTCAGTGATGATCCAACAGATAAATTAAGAGAATCATCTACCCCCCAGTTGTTCCATTAGTAACTAAAATATTCGTCCTACTCTCTACTCACTGTAATAGCTTCAACTACCCTAAAGTTTATTAAACAAAAAATATCTTTTTTCTTGGTTTAATATTTACATAGTTGTATATTTGCATATTATTCAAACAAAAAAGATATTATCATGAAAATTAGATTGTTAAAAACTTTCGTCCTGCTAAGTGCAGTGTCTCTCATTCTTTTTTCATGTAAAAAAGATAAAGAGCCGGATGTTTCGGGTTGTACAGACCCAAATGCCGTTAATTACAATCCCAATGCTACAAAAGATGATGGATCGTGTGTTTCACAAAGCGCTATTCAATCACTTACTGATAACACCATAGCTGAGAGGATATTTGCTGAAGTATTTCCTGTAGTGAATCAGGTAGGGCTAAGCGAAGCAGCAGGCAATACTGCGGCTATTACGTGTGCCACTATTACATCTTCAGGCGCTTCATATCCTAAAACATTGACAATTGATTACGGTACGACAGGTACATGTACTTGTGATGACGGCTTTAAGCGTAAAAACAAAATAATTGCAATCTTTGATTCTCCCTGGAGCGATTCAAGCACCTTTGTTACAATTTCGCTTGCTGCTGCCTATGATGTTCTATATGATTTAGCTACAAGTGACTGGATGCGTCTTGAAAGCGATACTTTTAAAATCATCAAATCGCCTGATGGAATGGGGGGAGTAATGTTTTCTCAGCAAGTTGCAGGTGGAAAATGTCACTGGAAAGGTGTTAACAACACCTGGAATGATATAGTAATCGGGATCGCATCATCCAGTAGAGTAATAAAGCAGGTAGGTGGTGAACAAACAGACGATGTTACCGATGATGTGTTTAGATTTGAAGGAACAACAAACGGTATAGATCGTGACTCTGCTACCTTCACTTCAGTAATATATGAAGGTAGTTGTTTGAACAAAAAATTTGACTGTCAATGGGTCACTCAAGGTACTATGCATGTAATACCAACAGGTGGTGATACCATTACAATAAATTTTGGAGATGGTACCTGTAATGATCAAGGGTCAGTAGAAATGGGTGGTGGTAATACGTTTAATATCACTTTAAATTAGTATACATGAACACCTGAGCACCTTAACAAGTGAATACCTATAGAATCGTTTTAAAACCTGCCGTATTCTTTTTCTTTTGTCTTACTACTTTTATTATTGCACCATACTCCGCTCTATGGCGGAGCTATGCGCCCCCGACTGCGTCTGGGTCTTCGACCTGCGCCTATGCACAAACTCTTCCCTTCCAAAACTACGGCATAAAAGAAGGACTGGCACAATCTACCGTATATGACATCATCCAGGATAGTAAGGGCTACCTATGGTTTGGTACAGAAAATGGTGCATCAAAATTTGATGGTAAAACATTTAAAACATATGCTACTGAAGATGGCCTTACTAACAATAATGTCTTGTCAATCATGGAAGACAGCAAAGGAAACTTATGGTTTGGTACAAATGGAGGGGGTATTTCAAAATTTGATGGTAAATACTTTAAAAACTTCAATTCACAGCAAGGCCTTGCCAGTGATGTTGTAATTTCAATATTAGAAGATGAAGTAGGCCAGATTTGGTTTGGTACTATTGGGGGAGGGATTTCAAAACTAGCTTTGAACGATAGCATGGAATCCTCTTATATCTTTGAAAACTTTACTACTGAAAACGGATTAGGTAACAACAATGCTTATACATTGATGGAAGATAAAAACCATAACCTTTGGGTGGGTTTGTTTCGCGGTGGACTTTCTTTAATGAGTTATAAGGAAAGGGAAAAAGCAGCCAAAGAAAGATCAAAAGCTAATTTTGTGACTTTTACAACTAATGACGGCCTTATTCTTAACAGTGTAAAGTCAATCGTAGAGGACAAAAATGGCAATATTTGGGTGGGTACAGGAGGAGGTATTTCTAAGTTTAAAGCAAATAATAATGGACTACCTCCAGCATTTGAAAATTACACCACAGACCAAGGCCTTGTTGATAATAATGTTCTAACCATCAATATAGATCAAAATGGTAATATCTGGATTGGCACTACTGGAGGAGTATCTAAACTAATACCCCAAAAAAGCGAGAATTCTGATTTTACTTTCGAAAATTTCACAACTCAACATGGACTTGTTAATAATATTATTTCTTCAATCCTGGAAGATGAAAATGGTAATATATGGTTCGGTACTTTTGGAGGAGGTATTTCTAAATTTGCCGGTAATGCCTTTCAAAACTTTACCACAGAGCACCAACTTATAAATGATAACATTCGTTCAGTTTTAGAAGACCACAATAGTGACATTTGGTTTACTTACCGGGGTGGGATATCAAAACTTGTCCAAAATGACCAAAACGGAACTATTGAGATTGAACATTTTTCTTCCGAACTCAGATTGACCAATGAGTTTGTTACCTGTATCCTGGAAGATAAAAACAACAATCTGTGGTTTGGCTGCGAAAGGTTAGGTGTTTTCATACTTCAGGGAAATTCGTTTCTCAACATCTCCACTGATGATGGCATAATTGATAATTCAGTTAGAACAATTTACGAGGACAGTAACGGAAATATATGGTTGGGAACAGATGGTTATGGAATTTCACGGTTACAACTCGGAGCTCTGCAAAGTCCTCTGCGAGAGACTGTGCGGAAACGGGAATTAAAAGTTGAAAATTTCACTGAAGAAAACGGACTTGCGAATAGTTTTATACATAGAATTTTGCAAGATCATCAGGGAAATATGTGGTTTGCCACAAATGGAGGCATATCAGTACTTACCGGTCAGACCACTCTAAGCGATCAGACGGGTAAATCCGAACCTATTTTTAAAAGCTATACAACAAAAGACGGTCTTGGCAGCAACGTGGTTTTCTCTATCCTGGAAGACACTAAAAACAATCTTTGGTTTGCTACTGAAGGTGGCTTAAGCCGGTATGATGGGATAGCATTTCAAAACTTCACAAAAAAAGATGGATTACATTCTAATCACCTTTGGCTGATTGTAGAGGATAATGAGGGAAATATATGGGTAGGACATGAAAAAGGTATAGAAAAGGTACTACTGCCCGCCTCCCCGGGCAACTCGCGTGGGAAGGATAGCCTGCCAATTGAATTCATATATTATGGCCATCTTGAAGGATTTACCCCCATAGAAACCAATGCCAACGCTGTATATAAAGACAGCGAAGGCAATCTATGGTTTGGAACTATTGGGGGTTTAGTGAAATATGATCCGAAAGAAGACCGGATAAATGTGGTTGAGCCCCGGACGCATATAACAAACTTGCGCCTTTTCGGAAAAGAAACCGATTTCTTGCCTTGGTGTGATTCTGTGGACCGTAAAACAAATCTTCCAATAAACCTCAAATTGCCTTACGACAAAAACAATATTACATTTAAGTACATTGGGATCCATTTCAAAATACCTGAAAAAGTGCGGTATCAATACATGCTGGAAGGCTTGGATAGAGACTGGTCTGAAATTACGGCAGAGACATTTACCAAATATACCAATATTGAGCCTGGCAAATACACTTTTAAGGTTAAAGCCTGCAACAGTGACGGAATTTGGAATAAGAAAGCTACAGAATTTTCGTTAGTAATCACCCCCCCCTTCTGGCAGACCTGGTGGTATTACACTTCTGAGATACTTTTTTGCTTCACCCTGATAGCTATTTCTTTTTATGTGAATAAATCAACGGCAAAAAGCCGTATCGCTACAGTTTTTACCTTAATTGCTATCATTCTCGTGTTTGAATTCGTCAATATTGCTATTGAACCCTATATTGATGATTATTCAGGAGAGGTTCCGCTCATCAAATTAGCATTGAACGTGATGCTGGCGCTGTCACTTAATCCTTTGGAAAAGCTCATATCACATTTTGATAAGTACATTTAATAGTATCGGAATTTCATCCCGAGTACTCGGGATTAATTTGCGAAGATAAGTTCTTTAGATTTTTAGGTAAAATTTATTCATCATACACAATAAATAGCACACACTTTCGCTCTGCTCGTCTATCTCGCTTACGCCAAGCCCCGTTTACAGTATAGTAGGTTTAATCATGCCCTGGTTTCGATTCAGGATTTTTCAATCCTTTGTCGGTTAAAACCAAAACCAATGCAACTAATGCAAGGACTCCAATAATAATTAATCCTGTGATTGAATAGGTCATTTTAATTCTTTTTTTTCAATGAGTTGGGCAATAATAAATAATACTACTGCTATTAAAGAACCCGTAACAAGAGCAAAAATATTAAAACTTTCCGGCTTTGCAAAAGGTCCAATTACCACGATTGCGAAAATTATTTTTGCAATATCGTATAAAAACTTAGCAAAACTATCTTTTTGTTTTTCAGTACTGATAAGCCTCATGCGATAAATATTAAGGGGATTATGTCAAAAAATGGACCAAATCCATGGTTGAATAAATCTTTTAACTCGTAAATATATAATATATTTATTTAACAAAAAAATATTTTTATTTTTTTTTCTATTGAATTGTTTTGAGCGCCATCCATCATTTTTTTTGATGGATGACGCTAAAAGCAATTCAATTATATGTTTTTACTTTTTTAATATCGTAAACTCTACCCGCCTGTTCAACCGCCTCCCCTTTTTAGTATCATTAGAAGCAACCGGTTTATTCTCACCATATCCCTTCACATGCATTCTTTTTTTGTTAATACCGAACTGGATGAGGAAATCAGATACGGCTTTTGACCGGTCGTGTGAAAGTTTATGGTTATTTTTGTGAGAGCCAATGTTATCTGTATGTCCGGCAATTTCAATTTGCAGGGAAGGCCTGTCCTTCATAAACTTCACCATCCTGTTCAATTCAGGCAAAGACTCATCCTGTAAAGCAGATTTACCCAATTCAAAAAATATGCTGTTAAGCCTGATCGTTTGTTTTTCTTCAATGGGAATCAATTCCAGGTCAAAAGATTCATCTTTCAATTCAGCTATTTGTTCTACATCAAAATTAATGCTTACAGGGAATAAAGCCGTATCAGCAGCAAGCAGCGAATACTTATGACAGTCAGCGCTGATGAGTAAACTGAAATTGTAGCTTCCATCTTTAGCCGAAGTTTTTGTAGTAGCAACGATCTCGCCCCTGTCGAGGCATATCAGCCTTACTACGGTTACAATCGGTTGCTTAGTTGCAACATTGATCGCTTTTCCTGATAATGATAGAAACGGCAGATCATAGGTAATCTCCTTCATTTCAGCTTCTACGGATATATTAAAATTCATGGCGCCAACGAAAAAAGTAGCATCGGTAGGTAGAAGAGAATAATTATGGCAATATTTGTTGAAGATCCAGGTAAAGCTGTAACTCCCGTCTTCAGGATTGGTTTTTGTTATACCATAAACCTGGTTGTTATCAAGACATACCAGCTTAACCTCAGTTTCCACCGGCTCTTTTGTCAGAACATTTGTTGCTATACCTGAAACTGAGTAAACAAGGTAGGGCTTTAATGCGTCCTGGAGATTTATTCTATAAATAGCAGAAGCCCCTCCGCCACTATTGCTTACCGAACCGGTGAATTGTCCGCCCCGTTTCTCTGATTCACGGGGGCTTTTTACAAAATATGCCTGATCGCCAGAGTATGGAATTGTGAAACAGGATTCATTTCCATCTGAATTGATCTCAGGCCCCTGGTTTTCAGGTTCTGACCAGTTTTGCCAGGTATCATCAAGTCTTATCGTTTTATATATATCGTAGCCCCCATAACTGCTAAATCCTTTGGAAGAAAAATAAAGCGAAACTCCATCTGCAGCTAAAAATGGGGAGATCTCATCAGAGGCAGTATTGACTGTTGGGCCAAGATTAAACGGGGTTGACCAACTATTTTCAGATTCTACTAAACTAACGTACAGATCCCTTTCACCATAACCATCATCTCTGTTTAATGACATTAAAAGATATTTTCCGTCATCAGAAAGTTCAAATTCAACATTAATGTTATTACTTTTAAATTTCTTAATGGTTTGTTTTTGAGGAGCACTCCAACCATCGATAGTTTTCTTAGCGATAAAAAGCCCATAACCCCGGTGAAAGGACCAGGGCGAGCTGTCTGCTGCTTCATCATATTTCCTTACCAATAAAAGAGAATTGCCATCCGGTGATATCGAACAGGCAAAATTATCAGAATTGTTATTAAATGGTGCACCAATATTGACTGCATTTGTCCAGGCGCCATCATTTTTTACAGTTGAATAATATATATCATTGCTATCTTTTACACCACCAATATTTTCAGGTGAATTTGCACGGGCAAAAAAAAGTGTTTTCCCGTCTGAAGAAATTACAGGATAATCTTCCAGGTAGGTGGTATTGATGCTATTTCCTAATTTCTCCGGTTTATATGAAACTTTTTCTGCGCCTTGAAAGGCATGCAGGATAAATTCATCCTTTAAACCGTCAGGAAGATTTATCGCAGCTTTTATTCGCAGTTTTGAAGCAGAAATGCCGATAGCGTCAATATATATCTGTGTATGCCAGGTTTTTCCGTCTATCAATAATTCTATAGCAGCTACTTTAAAATCAGTCAAAGGAAAGATGGCATTCAGCATCCTGCTTTTCTCTTCAAGCCGGAGCGCTTTTTCATCATAGACTATCTTTGAAATATTTTCGGTTGAATCCCAGGCAATGATACCGTATATAGAGCCCGGATGATAGTTTTCAGCAACAACAACCTGCCTGATCTGCATTGGCTTTTTAAATCTGACTTTTATCGATACTTCCTTTTCTTTAATATCAGGGACCCATGAGCACACCCCCTGTCCTCCCTGCGGCATTATATTGGGTTTGCCAAGTACCTGCTGAGCAGACCATTTTGTATCACTATATTGTGAAGAAAATCCGACCACTTCAGATGCCCATTGCACGGTTTGGGCATGAGATATAGTTGTGATTGCAGATAGGATAATATAATAAAGGTATTTCACTGATTTTATGATTATATGGTTGAGTCCACTCTAAAAAGTCTTTTTTGCCACAAAAGCACAAAAACACTAAATCCCACTAAAGATTAACTAATTGATTTCCAGGGTTTTGTGGGATTTAGTGCTTTGGTGGTTTAGTGGCATTTTTATTTTTTGGACTTTTTAGAGTGGACTCAACAATGGAACAATAGAACAATGATATATCATTTCTTCAAGATCGTAAACTCCACCCTCCTGTTCAACTGCCTTCCCTCATCCGTATCATTGTCAGACACCGGCTTGGTTTCACCGTATCCTTTAACGAGCATTCTCTCTTTAACAGTTCCTTTTTTGATTAAATAGTCTGCCACGGCTTGTGCTCTTTTTTGCGAAAGTTTAGTGTTGTTTATATCAGAGCCGACATTATCAGTATGACCGGATACTTCAATTGAAATTGTTGAAAAGTCCTGTAAAAGCTTAAGCATCCTGTTTAATTCAGGTAAAGATTCATCTTTTAAGTTTGCTTTTCCTGTCTGAAAAAATATACTGTTCAACCGCATAGTTTGCCCTATTTCAATAGGAACCAAAGACAAGTCAAAAGACAGGTCTTTAAGCTTGGCAACGTTGGCTATATCAAGATTTAGGGTAACCGGGAAAAAAGAAGAATCGGTAGCAAGCACTGAATATGTAAAGCAATCTGCATCATGAACAAATGTAAGACTATAGCTGCCATCTTCAGCTTTGGTTTTTGCAATACTAACCACCTCTCCATTTTCAAGGCAAATAACAGATACTTCGGTTTCTACCGGCTCCTTGGTTTTTGTATTGGTAACCTTTCCGGAAATCTGAAGTATAGACAAATCAAAATTTAAGTTTTTTAATTCACCCTTCATGTCAATTGTTTCTATATTTAAACCTCCGGGAAATAAAACAGTATCTGAAGCAAGCACTTCATATTTAAAACAATCACCACCGGTAGCAAATATCATATTATAGCTGCCATCAACCGGGTTGGTTTTTGTAATGCCAATGATCTTATTATCATCTAGGCAGCGGACAATAATCTCTGTTTCAATCGGCTTTCCTGTCAATACATTTGTCGCCTTTCCTGAAATTGGAATAACCTGCAAGTCAAAGGTTAAGTCTTTTCGTTCAGCTATTTCAAAAATATCAATAATTAAACCACCGGGAAATAAGGTAGTATCCGAAGCGATCACGGCATATTTGAAACAATCTTTTCCTGCAATGGTGATCTTGTAGCTGCCATCTTTAGGATTGGTAAAAGTAGAAGCGATTTCCTGATCTGTATCTATACATTTTATCGTAATTTTTGTTTCAATGGGCTCATCTGTCAGCACATTTTTTGCTATACCACTTATAGGCAGAAGCTCAAGGTCAAAATTTATATCTTTTAGTTCAGCAACTTCAAAAATGTCTATTAACAGGCTATCAGGCAATAAAAAAGGATCGGAAGCAAGGAGTTTGTATTGATGGCAATAGACAGTATCAAGATATGTAATAATATAATTCCCAGTCTCCGGATCGTTTTTTGCATAGCCAATGATCTTGTCATTATCCAGACAATGGATCGTAAGGTCTGTTTGAATGGGCTGACCGGTTACAGCGTTAGTTACTTTACCATAAACATTGATAAGTGATATACGTTGCAGCGCATAGAGTTTTCTGCCAAAGCAGCCAAAATAGACCACTCCTTCAGAAACAGTGGGAGAAGATAACACTCCGCCATGAGTTCTATATTTCCATTCTTCCAGACCGGTTTTTGCATCAACAGCATATAGATATTTACCTCGTGTACCAAAATAAACCTTGTCATCAAATACTATTGGTGAAGATACCACATCTCCTTTTGTTTTGAATTGCCAGATTTTCCTGCCGTTTTTTTTATTTACAGCATAGAGCAATTTACCGTGGCTGCTGATATAAACCACATCATCCGCTATGGCAGGTGTAGATAACACACCGCCTTTGGTTTTAAAGCTCCACTTCTGCAACCCGGTTTTAGCATCCACAGCATAGAGATACTTGTCGTAACTTCCAAAATAGACAATACCTTCTGATATAACAGGTGCATGCCGCACATTGGCATTGAGCTGTATTTTCCAGATATCTTTCCCTGTATTTACATCCACAGCGTGAAGATATTTCCCATAGCTTCCGAAAAAAGCCATTTCCCCGGCAATTGCAGGGAGGGATGTTATACCGTCTTTGATTTTAAACTTCCATTTTAGCTGCCCGGTTTTTGCATCAACTGCATAAAAATATTTATCATAACTCCCGAAGAAAACCACTTCATTTACAACTATGGGTGAAGATAACGCTCCGCCTTTTGCTTTGAATTTCCATTTCTCCAGCCCTGTTTTAATATCTACAGCATAGAGATAATTTCCATGGCTGGTGTAATAAACAGTACTTTCTTCAATAGCCGGACGATATCCTGAATGATTTTTGGTTTTATACCTCCATTTCTCTTGTCCGGAAGCCAGATCTACTGCGTACAGGCTTTTATTATAGCATCCAAAGTAGGCAATACCCTCAGATATTACCGGTGATGACAACACGCCACCTCTGGTTTTGTACTTCCAAACAGTATGTGTAAATTCCCTTTCTAATTTCTGGGCATTAGCATTATTGAATAGCCCTGTTAAATAAAAGAGATTTAACAGGGTAAACATGACGCATAGCCCCGCCATAGGGCGGGGTATAGTGAAAATAGTTAAGATGTTTTTCATTGTCATTTGCGTTTTTAGTCTTTATTTTCAATTACCTCAAAAGGCACACTCACATAATCTCTAAAATCCTCTCCATCTTCTTTGTAACTCTCATCTCCTTTATCATAATACCACTGAATCTTAACGTCAAATCCCTTTTTATGGAGATCATCTAATTTATTGAAAATATTTAATATACATATTGAAGTACCTGTGTTATAATACGTAAATGACATTTTCATTACAGTTTTTTGGTGAGGTGCTTTGCTATAGCGGTGTATATAATCTAATAATGGTTGAAAAAAAATCATAGTATTATAAGATATGGACCTGCCTTTAATTTCAAATATACCTTTGTCCGGATCAAAATTTATTGCAGGGGTTTGGTATGTCTCTTTTATCTGTAATTTTTCCATAATTTATTTTTTTTCTCGCAAAGCCGCAAAGTGAGCAAAGTGCGCAAAGTTTTTATGTTTTTATAGATTATTTACGATTCTGGTAATACCATCTTTTATCAAATTTACTCTAAAATTAACAAGCAGACCTAACTTTAATTCAGAGTGTTTTAAGTATGTTAATGTTATTTTCTTATGAACTGGTGCAATGAGTTCAATAGACTTTATTTCTCCTAATACTTTATTTTCAACTATAATATCTGATCTAAACCCAAGATCCATTTCTACACCATCATAATTTACTTTAATCACTTGTTGCCTTTTGTATTTTATACCAAGCTTATCAAGTTCATGACAAATAGCAGCTTCATAAACAGATTCAAGCAAACCAGGTCCTAAAGTTCTATGAACTTTTAAGAAAATATTAACTAATATTTTTGCTAATTCATTTTCTGTCATAATAATTAACTTTGCGTCCTTTTTTTTCTTTGCGCCTTTGCGAGAAAATTTTTTCAAAATCTCATCCCCATCACCAATATATCATCCGTCTGCTCATAATTTTGACCTGTGATAGGGTCGGTGTAAGCTTTCCATTCATTTATGGTTGTATTGAGTATTTGTTTTTGCTGCTTTAGTGGTTTTTTATGTATGGATAATAATAATTTTTTAAACCTGTGGAACATAAGTTTTTGATTTTCGCTACCTCCTAGCTGGTCTGCATACCCGTCTGAAAAGGTGTATATGATATCACCTGGTAGTATTTTTATATGATGATTCGTGAAAGGATCATTTTGTTTGAAATGTACGCCTACAGACATTCTGTCAGCTTTTGTTTCTATGAGCTGTCCGTCTCTTATAAGGTATAAAGAGTTAAATGCGCCTGCAAATTGAAGCGATTTAGCCGAAGGAATACCATTACGTATGGTAGTATTTATAACACATAAAGCAATGTCCATACCTTCTTGTGCTTCTCCTTCTTTTCCTGTTTGATGGAGTGATTCGATGATCAATGCCCTTAATTCGTCCAATATTTCATTTGGCTTCACTATCTTTTTGCTAACAATAATTTCATTTAATAAAGCAACACCAAGAATACTCATAAAGGCGCCAGGCACACCGTGGCCTGTACAGTCTGCAATGGCCGTGATGAGAGTAGAAGCCCCCCCTAAATCCACAGCCCCCCTTTGGGGAGGACGATGTCCAGTGGACATCGGGCCAGCATTGCGGGAGGCTGGGGGGCTGTTAAGGGAGTTGATCCAGTAAAAATCACCGCTTACTATATCTTTCGGCTTGAAAAGTATAAAATGGTCTGGGAGGCTTTTGGTTATATATTCTTCAGGTGGTAAAATAGCTTTCTGAATTTGCTGTGCATATTCAACGCTATCTGTTATATGTTTTTTCTGCTTCACTACTTCCGATGTTCTCTCTTCCACTTTATGCTCTAATACTCTTTGTTGTTTTTTCAAAGTCCGCTCTCTATATTTAATGTAGGAGAAAACACCTAATATAATAAATATTATTGCTAGTATTTTGAATGTAATTGTCTGCCACCACCGCGGAGTGATAATAATTGTAATATTGACACTTCGCTCTGTCCAAACTCCGTCATTGTTAGACCCTTTTACTTTAAATATATATTCGCCATGGTCTAAATTGGTATAGGTGGCATAGCGTTTTGTACCTACATAGTTCCAGCTATTTTCAAAACCTGCCATTTTATAGGCATATTGGTTCTTTGCAGGGTTGCTGTAATGCAGGACAGCAAATTCAAAGTACAGTACATTTTCTTTATGTGATAAAATGATAGTATCAGTGTAACTAATGTGTTTTGGCATGTAATAACGGTCATTGATTTTAATAACAGCATTGTCATTAGACATTCGCAGAGACGCCCAATTTGGGCGTCTCTGCGAATGTCTAATGACTAATACCGGTTGATTAAATATCTGGAAATTTGTAATCACTATCGGTGGTGGTATCGGGTTATCCTTCACGCTATCAGGGTAAAAAGCATTAAACCCATTGATACCCCCAAAATACATCAATCCGCTTTTGCCTTTATGGTAAGCTCCTTGATTAAATTCATTACTCTGTAAGCCATCACTTACATCGTAGTTTCTAAACGCAGGACGCATGGAGCTTGTCCCCGCCAACTGACGGGATTCCTTACCCCCAAGCCTTTTTTCACCCTGGTCTGGTGGAGTAAATTTAAAAATTCCATTATTAGTGCTCCCCCAGACATTCCCCTTATCATCGATCAATACACCATACACTAAATCATTGGGTAAAACATTCGCACCGGGTTTATCAGGGATATCAGTTGCACGCCAGCTTGTAAATTTTTGAGTTTTTCCGAAGGGATCACTACGTGAAGGGGCAAAGCAGTTCAGTCCGCCTCTTGTTCCAATCCAGAGAGTTCCGCTTAAGTCCTCACGGATAGCCCGGATGTCGTTATGAGAAATACTGGTAGGGTCATTGGGATCGTGCATAAAATGAATGAATTTTATTCCGGGCAAATGAGAGGAATACTCTTTTTCAATAGCAGTTCGTTTGTTATAAGTAGATCCTTTGTTATCACCACCAGAGGACTTCCCCGAATAACTAGGGGGGACAGGCGCGGAAGCCAGGACAAGCCGGTTCAATCCGCCTCCATTAGTCCCAATCCAGAGCGTTCCCTCTGAATCCTCCAGGATGGTTACGATATAGTTATTAGAAATGCTGGCAGGGTCATTGGGGTTGTGCTTGAAATGTGTAAATCCTGGTTTGGGATCAAAGCGATTTAGTCCGCCCCCGTTAGTCCCAATCCAGAGTATTCCCTGTGAATCCTCAATGATGACCCGTATCTGATCATGGGAAATACTAACAGGGTCAGCAGCATTATGCACGAAATGCGTGAATTTTTGGGTTTTAGGATCAAGGCGGTTCAATCCTCCTCCGTATGTTCCAATCCACAGCGCTCCCTGAGAATCCTCGCAAATGGCCCGTACGTCATTATGAGAAATAGTGGTGGGGTCACTAGGGTCATGTACTAAATGAGTAAATTTTCGAGTTTCAGGATCAAAGTGGTTTAATCCCGCATCATTGGTTCCTATCCAGAGCGCTCCATGCGAATCCTCAAGAATGGCCCAGATGTGGTTACTAGAAATGCTGGCGGGGTTATTGGGGTCGTGCACCAAATGGGTGAATTTTGCTGTATTAAGGTCCAGGCGATTCAGTTCACCACCGTGAGTTCCTATCCATAATGCACCCTGGAAATCCTCAAAGATTGCCACGATGATGTTATGAGAAATGCTGGAAGGTTCATTGGGATTATGCTTGAAATGTGTAAATTTTTGGGTTTTGTGATCAAAGCGATTCAGCCCGCCTCCATTAGTTCCAATCCAGAGCACTCTCTTCGAATCTTCCCGGATAGCCCGGATGTAGTTATTAGAAATGCTGAAGGGTTCATTGGGGTTGTGCTTAAAGTGTGCGAATTTTTTGGTTTTAGAATTAAAGCGATTTAATCCGCCTCCATTAGTCCCAATCCAGAGTGCACCCTGTGAATCCTCCCGGATAGCCCGGATGTCGTTATGAGAAATACTAGTAGGATCATTGGAGTCATGTTTAAAACGTATAAATTTTTGGGTTGCACGGTTAAAACAATTTAATCCTCCTCCGTTAGTCCCAATCCAGAGCACTCCATGTGAATCCTCACAGACTACTTGAATATTATTATGAGAAATACTGACTGGGTCATTGGGATCATGCTTATAATGAGTGAACACGACCCTGCCACCCTTGTTATCGGGAATTTGGTTAGGATCAAGGCGGTTCAGTCCGTCTTTTGTGCCAATCCAAAGCACACCCTGCGGATCTTCCCAGATGGTCAGAATATCGTTGTGAGAAATACTACCAGAGTCATTTGGATCATGCACTAAATGAGTGAATTTTTGGGTTTTAGGGTCATAACAGTTCAGTCCGTCTCTTGTGCCAATCCAAAGCGTTCCCTGCGAATCCTCCAGAATAGCCCAGACGTGGTTATGAGAAATGCTGGTCGGATCATTAGGGTTATGCTTAAAATGGGTGAATGTATAACCGTCAAATCTGTTAAGCCCATCCTGGGTGCCAATCCAGATAAATCCTTTACTATCCTGGGTTATACAATTAGCAGTACTCTGAGAAAGTCCATCCTTAAGTGTATAATGAGTGAATTTGATTGAGGAAGATTGCTGACTATAAATTGCCTGGATTAAACCTGACAGAGGTGGTGCAGGGGGTTGAGCAAGGGCAGTGTAAGTAAGAAAAGTTAACAATATAAGGGGGATTCTGAGCATTGGTGATTATATTATTTGTATCGGAATGTAGTTTGTTTTAAATGAAACTTATGTTCAAATCTATCCGTTGTGCTTTTAATGAATAGTTACCTGGTTCTGGGTACTTGGTACTTGGTACTTGGTTCTTGGTTCTGTATACAAATGTTACTTCATCCCGAGTACTCGGGACTAATTTTATTAGCTTACTTTTTTATGTTCTTTCATAGGGTAGAGATTCAGACAAAAGTAAAGATTTAATAATTGAGTCCCCTCTAAAAAGTAAAAAATTGAAAAGAAATCGTTTCTCGCAAAGACGCAAAGTTCACAAAGGATTGAATATCAATTAGTTAAGTATATAACTTTGCGCTCTTTGCGCCTTTGCGAGAACCAAAAACACTTTTTAGAGTGGACTCACAATTATAAAGTTTTATAACCATACAACCATATAACCATACAACCATATAACCATATAAGAATTCATTTTTTCAAAATAGTAAATTCCACCCTTCTGTTCAACCGTCTCCCTTCTTCGGTATTATCGGTACTGATAGTTTTGCTTTCCCCATATCCTGTCACAAGTAACCTTTCCTGCTTGATACCATTTTCTATTAAATAATTAGCTACTGCCTGTGCTCTTTTTCGAGATAAGTCTATATTGTACTCAAGAGTACCTGCCCTGTCCGTATGGCCGGCAATTTCTATTTTCATGGATTTGTTTTCTTTCATAAATTCAAGCAAGCGGTTCAATTCTACGAATGACTCTTTTTTCAGCTCTGCTTTACCGTATTGAAAAAAGATATTGTTTAACCTTACAGTCTGTCCTTCTTCAACGGGAACCAGCTCCAGATCAAAGGCAAATTCCTGGTATTTATCAATGAGCAAATATTCTTCACCCGTCTTAAACAGCTTACCGTGCCCTAAACCAATTTTACAGACCTCATCAGCAGAAAACTCTAGAAGTAGCGCTGTTTCAGCATTTGAACTTTCAGGTAAATTTTCGGTTAAATTACTTAAAACCCAACCGGGTGTTCTACTCACTTTCAAGTTTTCCAATTCATCAGCAATAAGCTTTTTGCCGAGCTTGAGTCCCAGCCGGTATATTTCGTATGCTGAAAGGTTTTGAAAGTCGTATTGAGAGATTAATTTTTTCAGTTCATCATCGTATAAAAAAGATTTACCAGCATCAGAAAGCATTTTTCCTTCCTGGAAACAGACCTGATAAATTGTTTCAGAAGAGAGGGTATCAAAAATATATTCCTGATGTAAGCTCTTAATAGTAATATCATCCATCTGCCGGGTTTCTGTAATGATAATTCTTCTGCCTTCTTCAAACCCGATCCTGAATATCTCTATAGGTGGAAGGTTTTCATAGTTGATGGTTCCGTCAAGCACTTTCAAACTTTTATTAACACCAATATAGCCTGGCGCTTCGGCCAGAAAGCTGTAATGCTTTCCTACCGGCAGCACAATTTTGTATTTTCCATCCAAAGGATGTGATCTTGCCCTTCCTGCTTCTTTACCTTCCGGCAAGGTTTGATAAATTATTGTGGCTTCAATGGGTTGCTGGGTTTTTGTGTCTATTACTTTGCCGGCAATCATTAAAACCGGTTTGGGCTTAATTTTCTCCGGGAGCTTGATACGGAAGATATCTTCTTTACCGAACCCTCCCCGGCCTGCTTCGATAGAAACTGTATTAGAAACAAAGTATGCATATTTCCCGGAGGCAGGAATCGTATAATGAGCATCAATGCCTGAAGTATTTATTTGAGGTCCAAGATTTTGTGGCACTGTCCAGTGCTGCCAGGTATCATCCAACCTTTTAGTGATAAAAATATCGCTGTTTCCGTAGGTAGCAAAGCCAGAAGTGGCATAATACATTGTAACGCCATCGGCAGCCAAAAAGGGAGAATAGTCATCAGCAGCAGTATTAATATCATTTCCCAGGTTTTTGGGTTCTGTCCAGAAGTTGTCATGCTCTAAAAAGCTCACATATATATCCCTTTCACCATAACTATCTCTACGGTCAACCGACATTAACAACGTTTTACCATCATTAGCAAGGTAATAGCTTACATAATTATAATAATTGTAATAGTTGGTTATCTGTTGCTGTTTGGGAAATGACCAGCCTTTGGCAGTTTTGTGAGCTATAGAAACACCTGGTAAATAAGTGCCAAGCGTGTAATTTTTTTGCGCTATGTGACCGTGTAAGAAGGTCTGCTTCTTTTTTTTGACTTTGGGATAATTCCCCCCTACTAATATTGTATTTCCATCGGGTGTAATGGCATTGACAAAATTATAACCGTAATTATTTAAAGGACTGCCTATATTGTTAGCTGGCTGCCAATTATCATCTTCATCTAATTCGCTTACCCAAATATCCTGATCATTTTTGTTGACTTTTTTCCCAACGTTTTTAGGATGTGCTTCCCGGACGAAAAAGAGCGTTTTGCCATCTGGTGAAATAACAGGTCCCAGATCCTTATATTTTGAATTAATATTGATGCCAAGGTTTTCAGGCACTGAGCTAAATTGCAGATCAGGCACTACATTGATCTCCACCTTCACCGGCTGTTCTGACTCAGAAATGCCGATTGCATCAATTTCATTCCAGCCGGGAATTTTGCCACACTGAATAATAATTTCTACAGCTTTAACTTTGTAATCAGTCATTGGAAAAAATACATTGAACATGCGAGAGCTGTCAGCAGCTAAGCCGACTTCACCAGAATACACTTCATGTTTATTGTCTTTGGTATCAAACAAAAATACTTTTTCTACTGCACCGGGATTAAAATTTTCTGCAATCACTACTTGCTGTATCTTCATCGGCTTTTTATAGCCAACCTTTAACCGCTCGGCACCTTTTACCTGTTTTCTGTTTAACGCACCATCAAGCTTTGCGGCCCAGGCATTCGGGCTGCTGCCATGCGAAGGTAATTTATCAGGCGGACCCAATACCTGCTCAGCGGAATATTGCCTGCTGCCATATTGAGTGGAAAAATCAAGGACTTTGGATGCCCATTGGACATCTTGGGCATGAGACGTGATTATGATTGTTGAAAAAATAAAATAGCAAAAGTATCTCACTGTGTTATTATAATGCTGTTAGCTGTTAGCTGTTAGCTGTTAGCTGTTAGCTAAAAGCCAAAAGCTAATAGCTAAAAGCTAACAAATAAGAATTCATTTCTTCAATATCGTAAACTCCACCCTTCTGTTTAATTGTCTGTCTTCTTCAGTATCATCAGAAGTTACGATTTTACTTTCACCGTATCCTTTAACTAGCATTCTTTCTTTACTGATTTCACTTTGTATTAAATGATCAGCTACTGCCTGTGCTCTTCTTTGAGACAGGGCCAGGTTATAGTCAATTGAACCTATAATATCTGTATGACCTGCGATTTCTATTTTTACGGTTTCATTTTCTTTTAAAAATTTAACCAACCTGTTCAACTCTACAAATGATTCTTTTTTCAGATCTGCTTTATCATACTCAAAAAATATATTATTTAATCTTACAGTCTGCCCTTCTTCAATAGGTACCAATTGCAAATCAAGTGAAAATTCCTGGTATTTATCAATAAGCACATATTCTTCACTTGTCTTGATGAGCTTACCTTTTTTTAAGCCAATTTTACAAACCTCATCGGCAGCAAGCTCTACAAAAATTTTTTGATCAGCCCCGGGTACCCGGGGCAAGCTAATAGCAGTTTCAGTAATAGCCCAATTTACTGATCTTTTAACTTTCAACTTTTGTAATTCTTCAGCAATAAGTTTCTTACCAAGCACTAAACCCAGTCTGTATATCTCATAAGCAGAAAGGTTTTTAAAATCGAATTGGGCTATTATTTTTTTTAGCTCCTTATCATATAAAAAAGCTTTGCCAACTGATGCAAGCATTTCGCCTTCCTGTAAACAAACCATATAAATTTTTTCCGAAGGCAGGGTGTTAAAATCATACTGTTGATGTAATCTCCCGATAGTTATATCATCCATCATATAGGTTTCTGCAGCTATAAGCCTTTTACCTTCTTCCAGGCCGATTCTAAAAATTTCCAACGGAGGAAGATTTTTATAATTAAGAGATCCATCCAAAACATGTAAATTTTCATTTACACCAATATATCCTGGTATTTCTGCATGAAAGCTGTAATATTTCCCTACCGGGAGCACTATTTTGTATTTTCCATCCAACGGATGGGACCTTGCCCGTCCGGCTTCTTTCCCTTCGGGAAAAATTTGATAAATTACCGTAGCGCCTATGGGTTTTTGGGTTTTAGAATCAATCACTTTACCTGCTATCATTAAAACAGGCTGAGGTTTTATAGCATCGGGGAGTTTGATTTTATAGATATCTTCAGCCCCCACAGCTCCTACAGCCCCCCTAAATCCTCCCCCGCCATTATTCCTTACCGAATCGGTGAATGCCTGCCCGCCCACTAAGCCTTCCCTCGGAGCTGGCAGGCGGGGGTGAATCGGTGAATCGGTGAATTGCCTGCCCCGTTTCTCCGTTTCTCCGATTCCCCGTTTCTCCGATTCAGGTGGGCTTGGAGTTAGAGGGGGGCTTGGGCTTTTAACAAAATATGCGTATTCTCCTGATGCAGGAATTGTATAATAAGCGTCATTGCCAGTCGTATTTATTACCGGTCCCAGGTTTTGTGGTACTGACCAACGCTGCCAGCTATCATCTAACCTTGTTGTCATAAAAATATCATTACTTCCATAAGTAGCAAACCCCTCTGTAGCATAATACATGGTTACACCATCTGCAGCCAAAAAGGGGGAAAAGTCATCGGCTGCCGTATTGATACCGGATCCCAGGTTTTGTGGTTCGGTCCATGTCTTGTTGTTTGTTAAAAAGCTTACGTACAGGTCTCTTGCTCCATAAGAGTCACGCCTATCAAGAGACATTAACAAGATTTTAGCATCATTTGCCAGGTAGTAGCTTACATAACTACTTTCATTATAATAGTTGGCTATTTTAAGCTTTTCTGGAAATGTCCATCCTTTAATCTTTTTGTAAGCCATTGAAACACCAGGACTTAATGTACCATAGTCTTTAGATTTGGGCCAAAGGTAGCCTCTGAATAAACTTCGCTTACGTGCTTTTTCATAAACACCTCCTAAAAGTAACAAATTTCCATCCGGTGTGATAGAGCCGACAAAATTGTAATCATTATTATTTAAAGGAACGCTTATATTAAGTGCCGGCTTCCAGTTACCATTGGTATCCATTTCACTCACCCAAATATCCTGGTCATCTTTGCTGGTCTTTCTTCCAAGATTCTCAGGATGCCCTTCCCTGACAAAAAAAAGCGTTTTGCCGTCCGGAGAAATAACAGGTTTTAATTCCTGATATGTTGTGTTAATATTTAGTCCCAGGTTGATTGGTTCAGAATTAAATACCAGGTCAGGCACTACATTGATCTCTGCTATTACAGGCTGTACAGAATCAGATATGCCGATCGCATCAATTTCATTCCAGCCCTGAACTTTGCCACATTGAAGGTTAATTTCTACTGCTTTGACTTTATAATCTGTAAGCGGGAAAAAAATATTAAACATACGTGATCTTTCAGATATTTCTCCTACCGTATCTGAATAAACTTCATATTTATTCCCTTCTATATCAAATAAAAACACTTTCTCTACTGCACCGGGATTATAGTTCTCGGCAATGACAACTTGCCGGACTTTCATGGCGTATTCAAAGCCGACCTTTAACCTTTCTTCTCCGCTTACCTGTCCTCTGTTCAGAGAACCGTCAAGCTTTGCTGCCCATGCACACGGGCTGCTGCCATGTGATGGCAATTTGCCTGGCGGCCCCAATACCTGCTTTGCAGAATATTGTTTTGGGCCATATTGAGTAGAAAAATCAAGGACTTTGGATGCCCATTGGACATCTTGTGCACGAGATGTGGTTATGATTGTTGAAAAAATAAAATAGCAAAAGTATCTCACTGCGTTATTTTTTGATCACTATAACTTAATTTCGCAACAAAAATATAAAAAAACGTCTATAAATGCTATTTCATGAATGAATTTTGTAACTTACAGCCATAATGAAGTTTTTAGAAAATAGAAATTATGATGAGGGAGCTAACAACATAAAACAATTAGCATCATTAAATTTGTTTATTCACAAAATTTATTCTTCCAACCCCAATAATCCGGCAGGAAAAAATATGAACATAACTGATAAAGAAGTTTTACAATTTTTTCGGGCTTTAAACGATCATAGTGTAAAGTATATGCTTGTTGGTGGTGTTGCAACGGCTTTTCATGGTTATGTGCGAGCTACACAGGATTTGGATTTGTGGATACAAAAAAATGATGAGAATAAAGAAAAACTAATAAATGCACTACGAGCTGTTGATGTACAGGGTGCAGAATTATATAGAAATATTCCCTTAATACCAGGGTTTAGCAGCGTAAAAATTGGTGATAAAGGATTTGAAGCTGATTTAATGGAATATATGAGGTCTTTTACTGCTAATCAATTTGATAATTGTTATGAGCGTGCCAGGAAAACTAAGTTTGAAGGGGTTCCTTTTACTGTAATTCATATAGATGATTTAATTAAGGAAAAAAAAGCGCTTAATCGTGGTAAGGATAAAATTGATGTGGAAGAATTAGAAAAAATAAGAAAGAAAAAAGATAGAGGTATGAGTATGTAACCTGATCCCGAGTACCCGGGATGTAATTATACTACTGTAGCAACAATTTAGTTTTAAACATAAACTATCTCAATTACTTGTCTGCCTACTGCTTTTTATATTTTGTATGAAAGCAACAATTAAATCTTTTTTTAAACTTTCAGTCTTTGAAATAATAATGGAAGGTCGTCTTTTTGTAGATCTTAGGTCAGTAAATGGGAATTTTGTTAAAACTATTGTTCCCCTTTTCATTTTTTGTTGGTATATTTTTCTTTTAGGTCTTTATCGGTGTAAATGTTTTCTTTTTCGTCATGCAGGAAGTCAAATGCACCACTTTTGCCAGTAAGAAAATGCAATTCCCAGCTTGTTAGTTCGTCACTATCTGTGTCTATAAATGTCACAATAACCTTTCTTGGAGATTTAATTTTCACTCGTTCAAAAAGTTTTAAATAAAGAATATGTATCGGCTATTCAGCTAATTGTTCAATATTATTATCTGTTTATTAATTACTCCTTTTTTGCTTATTAATTGGAGATTATAGATGCCTGCCGGATACTTGTTTAAATCAAGTTGCTTTTCGTAGATGCCTTTAAATTGTTTTAGCTCCTCTCTAAATAATACCTGTCCTAAGTTGTTAACAATTTTTAGCTCTAAATTTTCTGCTTGCCCGCCTGCCGGACGGGCAGGTGTGATGTTCATTACAATATTAAATTTGCCGGTATTGGGATTGGGATATATTTTTAAACCATAAATTGATTCATCTTCTTTAATGCTTGAAATGGTTACGCTGAATGCGGCTGAAATGGATGTACATCCATTTGTATCAGTTATCTCCACAAAATATAAACCCGATTTTACAGGTATATATGACTGTGAATTGGCACCAATGAGCAATGTGTCGTAATAATACCATTGGTAGGAATTGGCTGTACTTGATGCCAATGTATCTCCGTTTTGAGTGATTGCCGGAATAGCCGGTAAAAGATTTACGATGAGCGTTGTCGAAATTACACTGTCGCTCCCGCACAAAGAAGCAAGCGTATCGTAATAAGTTCCAGGTGTTGTTTGATAAATTCCCTGAAGCAAAATACTGTCTCCTGAACAAATTGTGGCTGTTGCCGGTGTATTGTAAGTTGGATTTACGGTGAGCGTTGTTGCAATCACACTATCACAGCCATTAACAGAAGCAAGCGTATCGTAATAAGTTCCCGCAATTGTTTGAAATGCTCCTTGCAGGAAAATGCTATCGCCATTGCAGATAGCGGAAGTTGCCGGAGTTGTTACCGGGAAACAATTTAACAATCTTGCAATCCGGTTTCTCCCTATTCCATTATAGGAAGTGAACCAGCCACCGATAATAATTTTCCCATCGCTTTGTATAGAGGTTGTAGAGACATCACTGCTTGCTCCCGTTCCAACGGTAAAAGTTCCGTCAAGGGTTCCATCCGCATTGAGGCGGGCAATACGGTTTCTTGCTGTTCCATTATAGGAAGTGAACCAGCCACCGATAATAATTTTCCCATCGCTTTGTATAGAGGTTGTCAAAACACTAGTGTTTGCTCCCGTACCAACGGTAAAAGTACCGTCAAGGGTACCATCTGCATTGATGCGGGCAATACGGTTTCTTGCTGTTCCATTATAGGAAGTGAACCCGCCACCCATAATAATTTTCCCATCGCTTTGTATAGAGGTTGTATAGACATCACTGCTTGCTCCCGTACCAACGGTAAAAGTTCCGTCAAGGGTACCATCCGCATTGAGGCGGGCAATATGGTTTCTTGCTGTTCCATTATAGGAAGTGAAGTTACCACCGATAATAATTTTCCCATCGCTTTGTATAGAGGTTGTCCTGACAATACTGCTTGCTCCCGTACCAACGGTAAAAGTACTGTCAAGGGTACCATCGGTATTGAGGCGGGCAATGCGGTTTCTTACTGTTCCATTATAGGAAGTGAATTGCCCCCCGATAATAATTTTCCCATCGCTTTGTATAGAGGTTGTATAGACCCAAGAGCTTGCTCCCGTACCAACGGTAAAAGTACTGTCAAGGGTACCATCCGCATTGAGGCGGGCAATACGGTTTCTTGCTGTTCCATTATAGGAAGTGAATTGTCCACCGATAATAATTTTCCCATCGCTTTGTATAGAGGTTGTATAGACCCTACTGTCTGCTCCCGTTCCTACGGTAAAAGTTCCGTCAAGGGTACCATCCGCATTGAGGCGGGCAATTTTATTTCTTGCTGTTCCATTATAGGAAGTGAAGTTACCACCGATAATAATTTTCCCATCGCTTTGTATAGAGGTTGTTCGGACAGCACCGTTTGCTCCCGTACCAACGGTAAAAGTACTGTCAAGGGTACCATTCGCATTGAGGCGGGCAATGCGGTTTCTTGCTGTTCCATTATAGGAAGTGAACGAGCCACCGATAATAATTTTCCCATCGCTTTGTATAGAGGTTGTCTCGACAGTCCAGTCTGCTCCCGTACCAACGGTAAAAGTACTGTCAAGGGTACCATCCGCATTGAGGCGGGCAATATAATTTATTGCTGTTCCATTATAGGAAGTGAAGAAACCACCGATAATAATTTTCCCATCGCTTTGTATAGAGGTTGTATAGACATAATCATTTGCTCCCGTACCAACGGTAAAAATTCCGTCAAGGGTACCATCCGCATTGAGGCGGGCAATGCGGTTTCTTGTTGTTCCATTATAGGAAAAGAAGCCGCCACCGATAATAATTTTCCCATCGCTTTGTATAGAGGTCGTTCGGACAGGACTGTTTGCTCCCGTTCCTACGGTAAAAGTACTGTCAAGGATGCCATCCGCATTGAGGCGGGCAATACGGTTTCTTGCTGTTCCATTATAGGAAGTGAATTGTCCACCGATAATAATTTT
>VRUD01000065.1 GCA_019456305.1 Cytophagales bacterium
GTTGGTGTTTTTGATGTAACATTAACAGCATTGGGTTGTTTAACAGATAGTACAATAACTATGGCGGGTTATATTATCGTTAATCCAATATATACCATCACCACACCGGATGAAACCATTTGCGATGGCGATAGCGTTTTGATAGGTGGTATTTATCGCAAAACCGCAGGAACCTATTATGATACTTTACCAACTATAAACAGTTGCGACAGCGTAATTGCTACTACTTTGGTCGTCAATCCAACTTATTCTTTCAGCACCCCTGACGATACTATTTGCGATGGCGATAGCGTAATCATATTTAGTACTGTTCGCAAAACTGCCGGAACCTATTATGATACTTTACCAACTATAAACAGTTGCGACAGCGTAATTGCTACTACCTTAATCGTCAATCCAACTTACTCCATTAACACACCTAACGACACCATCTGTGATGGGGATAGTGTTTTGATAGGTGGTGTTTATCGCAAAACTGCAGGAACCTATTATGATACTTTGGTAACAACAAGCGGATGTGATAGCGTGATTGTGACAACATTAACAGTGGATTCTGTTTATTCTTCAGCAATAACAGCAGCGATTTGTCCTGGTGATAGCTTCCAGTTACCCGGAGGCACATGGCAGACTATTGCAGGAACCTATTACGATTCCCTGGTAGCCACAAACGGCTGCGATAGTGTTGTAACCACTGATTTGACTGTGCACCCTGCTATGACAGCAGCTTTAGATTCAACAAACGAATCATCACCCGGAGCCGGTGATGGTATAGCTTCAGTATCTGTAAGCGGAGGAACACCGCCTTACACATATCTTTGGAATGACAGCCTGGGGCAAACTACCGATACAGCAACCGGGCTTTCTGCCGGAATTTATACGGTTGAAGTAACAGATTCTAATGGTTGTATTCTCATTGGCAGCATAACTGTCGGTGTTCAGACAGGAATATCTTCCGGAACAGGTTCGGGATCTATTGACTTTTACCCGAATCCTGCTTCTACAAAAGTGACTTTTGTAATTAAGCTTCCCACTGATAATTACGGAAGCCTGAAGCTGTATAACCTGCAGGGTGTGAACGTTGCAACGGTATTTGAAAATAAACAGCTATCCGGTAAATTCACTGTTCAGTTTGATGTGGATGGGCTTGCAGAAGGGGTTTATTTGTACCGGTTGGTGACTAATGATCATGTTGTGACAGAGAAGATGGTGGTGGTGAAATAGCAGTTTTCTATTCAACACGCAAAAAGATACACACAAAATGGGGCTATCTACACCCGATTCAACTTTTTGGGCAAAAGAAGTGAGTCCACTCTAATAAGTCCAAAAAATAAAAATGCCACCAAATCACCAAAGCACTAAATCCCATCCCGAGTACTCGGGAAAAATCAATTAGTTAATTTTTAGTGGGATTTTGTGTTTTTGTGCTTTTGTGGCAAAAAAGACTTTTTAGAGTGGACTCAGAAGTTAAAAATTGATTAATTTTATGTTACTTTGTTTTTTTAGGATATTATGTCAAAAAAACTAACGCAAAGATATGGAAAAGACATTAACCGATGAGAGAATATACACATACAATGATTTGCTTTTTTTACCTGAAGGAAATTATGAAATCATCAATGGAAAACATATAAATATGTCGCCTACAGGATTTATACACGGAGAAATTGAAGGTATTTTTTATAAATTATTAGAGAAACACCTTGGCAAAAAAGGTTATGTTGCCGTTGGAGAGGTAGGCATAGTAATTAGTAAAAAGCCTTTTAGGCTCAGGGCAGCTGATGTTGTATATATTAGTAAAGAAACTTCACCTCAGAAACCTGAAGGAATACTTGAAATTGCGCCTGATATGATCATTGAAATTCTTTCTCCAGATGATACAGTACAAAAAATGAATGATAAAATAAACGATTATTTATCAATCGGTGTAGGAAAGATTATTGTTGTTGATCGGTTTAATGAATCTGTATCCATTTATCATCATAAGAAAAAACAGATAGATATCTATAATTTTGATGAAGAATTTGTTTTAATTGCAAACGTAAAATTAATTATGAATCAAATTTTGTAAGAGGAGTCTACTCTTCACACCTGTCATTCCGAATGCAGAGTAAGCAAAAGCGAAGGAGCGAATGACAGAAAACATTAAGGAGATTCCTCGTTCGCGTCAACCCTCTATGCAGCCCAACTCTCGGAATGACAGAGAATCATTGAGGAGATTCCTCGTTCAGACCAACCCTCTATGCAGCCCGGCACTCGGAATGACAATTAAAACCGAAACCTCAAAAACCCAAATCCTGCTGATAAAGTGGGTCCTTGCTGGGTAAAAAAGGTGAGGGCATCCCTGGAGGCGATGCCTGCTTCCCATCTTCCTTCCTCTCCGGTTACCACGCGAACACCTATAGGTATATTAAAGCCGTAATTACCTCCAAAAGTAAAGCCGGTTGAAAGGCGCAGCCACCTGGTTGGATTCAGATCTCCGCCTATTGAAAAAATGGCTTTTTCATAGCTGCCGGCTTCTTTGTTGGCAGAAATGACCATATCCAAACCGATCTCTGCTATTTCTTCTATCTTATAACTAACGCCTGCCCTGATGAGTGTGGGTAGTTTTACCTTTTTCTTTTCCAGGCCTTTCCAGCCAAATATTCCATTTTTACCGGATATTTTTTCAGCTTCGGCAAAAATGTTGTAGCTGTCAAAACCCTTACTTTCCATATCAATTAAAAAAGTATCCTCTGCTGTATATACATTTCCATCCCAGGTGATAGCACCTATATTGGTAATAGCAAAGCCAACTGTTAATTTTTCTCTGTACCTTAAATTCAAGCCAAAATCTATTCCAAAACCCTGTCCGACAGGATGAGGAAAAAATTTATTGGTATCCTGCTCCACAGAAGATGGATTTTTAGCTCCTGCATCACCGTAATTAATATCAATCCTGGGTGTTATAGCAGAAAAAGCCTCTAATTCACCATCCTCAGCGCTTATATCTATAAGCCCAAACCCTTGTATATATTTCAGGCCTATTCCTGCATAAAGCGAAATATTTGCAGAAGTGGCAAATGAAGTAGTAGCATATTTGGCACGGCTTGTCTCGGTATAACTTTTAATGAGTTGAATACCGTAGCTAAAATTGTATTCCCGAAACCATGCCATCTGGAGCTTGCTGCCATCCATTATTTCAGAAAAAAGTTTAGGTTTATCAGGATTAAGAGGATCTACAAATCCCCTGAATACTTTTTCCCTTATAGTATCAGGTACTGATGGATTATTTGGAATAGTCAAAACTGAAAAACATAAACTATCAGCACAATAGTCTAAAAAATCAAAATAAATAGAGTTACGACCCAGGAATAAAATATCTGATGTTAATTCATTAAAGGTAGAAAACCATTGAACTCTTTCTCTTATACTAACAGCAAACCCACCCACTTCGGGATAATACACTGAAAATGCTAATGGCGTAACATCAACATTGATTGCCAATGGAGCATCTTTAAATGCCCGGGCAGCTTCTTTTTTTTGCTGATAGGTAAAAGTTTCAGAGTCAAAATCTGTAATACTTTGCCACAGCTCTTTTTTCGAAAGCGCCCTGGAATAAATACTAAAAGCGAGTTCTGATATACCCAGGTTGAAGTGTGTAAATTCAAATTCGGGCCCCATTCCCAGGTTTGCGGGATTTATTCCGATCGTCTGGTAATCAGTAACAAAAGTGGTAGCAACACCCGCTCTACCTGTAGCAGAGAAAACACTCATTTCAGATTGCGGGTATGTATTGCTGTATAGTGTTACTGCAAGAATAAATGAAATTGCCCTTTTAGTCATACAATAGTGCCCTTTTCATAAAAAAACCAAGAAATAATTACTTCAATTAAGGAGATTCCTCGTTCGCTCCACCCCCTTCAAGCAATCCTACACTCGGAATGACAGAGAATCATTGAGGAGATTCCTCGTTCGCTCCACCCCTTCAAGCAATCCTACACTCGGAATGACAGAGAATCATTGAGGAGATTGCCAACGCTTCTATCCTTCCCTGGACTCGGAATAACAATTAAAACCGAAACCTCAAAAAGCCAAAACTTGCTGATATGGTGGGGCCTTGCTGCGTAAAAAATGTAATAACATCCCTGGAAGCAATACCGGCTTCCCATGTACCGTCTTCACCTGCAATCACCCGGACGCCTATGGGAATATTAAAACCGTAATTACCCCCAAAAGTAAGTCCGGTTGAAAGGCGCAGCCACCTATTGGGCTTAAGGTCTCCACCGATTGAGAAAATGGCTTTTTCATAGCTGCCTGCTACATCATTTGCAGAAATAATAACGTCAATCCCTACCTCCGCCAGTTCTTCTATCTTGTAGCTTGCTCCGGCTCTGATGAGTGTTGGAAGCTTCACAATTGTATCTTCCAAACCTTTCCACTTAAATATCCCATCATCACCCGAGATCTTTTCTGCTTCAATAAAAATGTTATAATTATCAAAACCGGGACTCTTCATATCAAATAATGTAGTATCCTTAGCAGTAAACACATTTCCGTCCCATTTGATTGATCCAATATTGTTAACAGCAAAGCCTATCGTTAATTTTTCTTTGTACCTGAAATTGAAGCCAAAATCCAGGCCAAACCCCTTGCCAACCGGTTTGAGCTTATTACTTGTATCAACTGAATTTCCCGGAGCAGGGTCTACGCCATAATCAACATCAAATATAGGCGAAATGGCAGAAAAGGCTCTTAATTTACCATTCTCAGCTCCAATATCAACAAGCCCAAAACCCTGAATATATTTGAGCCCGATACCAGCGTATAAAGAAATATCCCCGGTTTTCGCCCCATCCTTGGCGCCTTCTGTCGAAAATCTTGCGCTCTGGATGCTCCCGGCTCCAATAAGTTGTACTCCGTAGCTAAAATTGTATTCCCTGAACCATGCCATCTGCAGCTTTGAACCATCTAATAGTTTAGAGAATTTTTGAGGTCCAGTGGTAAATCCTCTAAATATACTGTCTCTTTGGGCGTCTGTCACAAATGCATCATTTGGGATAATATTATATATATTTCCATTCGTATCAGCAAGTTCCAGGAAATCAAAATAGGGAGCGCTATAACCCAAAAACAGCAAATCTGACATATCTTTATTGAACGTAGAAAACCACTGAACTCTTTCCCTGATGCTCACAGCAAAGCCACCTACTTCCGGATAATGCACAGCAAATGCAAAATGGGTTACATCAACATTGATAGCCAACGGAGCATCTATAAATTGTTTGGCAGCATCTACTTTTTCCTGGTAAGTAAATTTTGTATCAAAATTTGTAATGCTTTCTCTCAGTTCCTTCTTTGTAAGCGCCTTGGAAAAAATAGAAAACCCCACTTCAGCAAAACCCAGGTTAAAGTGTGTATATTCAAATTCGGGGCCCATCCCAAGGTTGGCAGGATTTATCCCGATTGCCTGGTAATCGGTGGCAAAAGTAGTAGCAACACCTGCTCTCCCTGTGGCAGAGAAGACACTCATTTCGGATTGAGCGGATAATTGGCTGTATATTGTTGCTGTAAGAATAAATAGAATTAGTCTTTTCATAGTTACAAAAGATTAAATTGCCTTAAAACGGCTGCAACTTCTTTATTCTTTTTTGCTAATCTACAAATATACCTGTTTTTTTGTTTGCAATAAACATATAAATAATAATAAAACAAAAAAATAACTTATTTTGCACCCCTTATGAAATTTGGCACAAAAGTAATACATGCCGGTATAGAGCCTGATCCGATCACAGGGGCTATTATGACGCCCATTTATCAGACTGCTACCTACGTTCAATCGTCATTAGGCAAACATAAAGGGTATGAATATTCCAGGACACATAACCCTACAAGGGACGCATTACAAAAAAATATTGCTGCATTGGAAAACGGTAAACATGGCTTATGCTTTGCATCGGGTATGGCAGCCATAGACGCTATATTGAAATTACTTAAGCAAGGTGATGAAGTAATATCAACCAACGACTTGTATGGAGGCACTTACAGGATATTTACTAAAATTTTTGCCGATTATGGCATTAAGTTTCATTTTATCTCCATGTCAGACATTGGCGTTTTAGAAAATCATATCAATAAAAACACAAAATTGGTCTGGATAGAAACGCCAACAAATCCTTTGCTCAATATTGTTGATATTCATAGCGTATCTAAAGTTATAAAGGATCATAAAAACCTTCCGGCAGGCAGGCAGGTATTATTAGCTGTTGACAATACATTTGCCACGCCTTATTTACAAACTCCATTAGACCTGGGCGCTGATATTGTAATGCACTCTGCTACAAAATATTTAGCAGGCCATTCTGACGTGGTCATGGGAAGCATTGTCGTAAATGATGATGCTTTGGCTGAACAATTAGCATTTATACAGAACAGTTGTGGTGCGGTTCCCGGACCTATTGATTGTTTCCTGACATTAAGGGGCATCAAAACCCTGCATATTCGGATGCAGCGCCATTGTGAAAATGCAAAACAGGTTGCCGAATATCTGAAAAATCACTCCAAAACGGATAAAATTTTCTGGCCAGGTTTCACAACACATGAAAACCATTTAATAGCTAAAAAACAAATGAATGATTTTGGAGGGATGGTGTCATTTACGCTTAAGGGTGATAAATTGGAAGACTCAGCCAAGGTAATGGAGCGATTTAAAGTATTTTTACTAGCCGAATCGCTCGGTGGCATAGAATCATTGTGCGGGCACCCTGCTACCATGACCCACGCCAGTATTCCCAAGGAAGAAAGGGAAAAAGCAGGTTTAAAAGATTCGTTGATCAGGTTAAGTGTAGGGATTGAGGATATTGATGATCTGGTTGCAGATCTGGAGCAAGCTTTAGGATGAACTAATCACTATTTTAGTTGATATTGCGGGTCCGCGCATATGTTTCGTTGCGGTTTAAGAACTACGTCCCCGTCTCCGAAACCAACCGATTATTGAAAGCACTAAGGTATGAATATTCTCGTCAACCGCAATGAAATATATGCGCTGTTATGCACTTTTAAAAAAATTTTATTCTATTACCAATTTCCCTGTCCCAATAATTTCTTTTTCATTTTCAATTTTATAGAGATACATTCCACGTGGTAATGGTTCGCCTCGAAATTCTAATTTCCCGGAGGTTATATTATTAAACTGTTTTACTTCTCTACCGATAAGGTCATAAATGAATAGAGAAAGTTTTGTCTGATAAGTTATGTCAGTGCAGTAATAGTTAAGATAGGTATTGTAACCGTAAGGATTAGGATATATTTTGCAATTATTGTCAGATATTTCAATAATTCCAGAAGTACCTGATAAGCCAATTTTTGCTAAAAAAGCATAATTGCTATTTAAATGTTTAGGAAGTATGGTGTTTCCAAAAGATGATGAGTCGTTATACCAACCAGTTACGTATATGGCACCAAAATCATCTACTGAAATAAAATATGCTTGAGTATTATTGCCTTTGGCAGTTTGCACCCAATCAAAATTACCGGATGTATCATAGCTTGCTACAAACAGATTAGTCAGCCCACTGGAAGAAATAGTATTATTGCCAAAATTAGCAGTACCTTGATAAAACCCTACTATAATAATGGAGCCATTATTATCAAAGGCAATACTCCCATAGTTGTAATCTCCATCCGCTGCAGTCCCACCCGCATTTTTCACCCATATGCAATTTCCATTTGAGTCATATTTTGCAATAAAAATATCTGTTGAGCCATATGAAATAACGTAATTGTTTCCGAATGTTACACTGTCTCTGAAAATGCCAGTCAAGTAACTATTCCCCACCCCATCAGTAACAATTCCAGTAGCCCATTCAGAATTACTACTGCCAGCTGTAACATTCCATATACAATTACCAATTGAATCTAATTTTACTATATCAATATCATATTGCCCGCTAATATTTGTTGGCGTATTGCAAAAACTTCCACCAGAACCTGATGCCCATACTCTTACAATTAAATAAATATTGCCTGAATTATCAAAACTTAAATCATTAACTATGCCATCTAGTCCTCCTCTTATAGCCCATAAACAATTTCCTGTCTGAGTAAGTTTTGCAACAAATCCTTGTCCTCCGGGTGAAGTTTCAGAGATAGGAGTATTTAGGAATGTACTATCAGAAGAACTTAATCTACCAGTAATGAAAACATTTCCATTATTGTCAATGGTTATGCTACGACTTTGGTCGGTAACATTGTTACTTCCTTCTTGTAATACCCATAATAGATTTCCACTGGTATCATATTTAGCAATGAAAATATCAGTCCCGCCTGCTGATATGAGAGTGTCAGTTCCAAAAAATGCAGTGTCTTCAAAGGTGCCTGTTACAAATATATTTCCGGAATTGTCTGCAGCAATTGCTTTTCCGATGACTTTGAAGTCCCCCCCCTCATTTATAGCCCATATACAAGTGCCTGAAGAATCATATTTTGCAATGAACATATCTTCAACCCCGATTGCTGTTATTGAAATATTTCCAAAATCTGCATTTCCTTGAAAACGTCCTGTTATATATATATTTCCCGCGTCATCATTACATACAGCATTACTAAAACTGTAATTACTGCTCAGAACAGGCTTTGCCCATTTCCAATTCTGGGAGAAGATATAATTACTTGTACTTGTCAAAAGTGACAATAGTACGATTGTTGAACGGATTATCTTTTTTGTTTTCATATTGTCATCCCTCCTTTTTTGGTTTTGTTAAATTCAGATTAAGATTTGTTTGCAATTTAAATTTTTTTTAATTGTGCATAACATAACTGCATGGTTGCATAGGTTAATTCATGCGTTCATGTAACCATGCAATCCGATCAGTTGTTCATAAAATGTAGGTTCAGATTTTGATTTTAGAATTGTTAGTTAATCATACCAAATCAGGTGTTCATCCTTCATATATCGTGGTTGTTTATATTGTTGTTTTTGATAGGCTGGCATCTCCAACTCTTGTTTTTTCGCTAATTTTCTCAACATTTTTTGCCTGTATTTCTCTCGCTTAGTGTATGAATTTTGCACTGTACCACCCCGATAGATCTGGGCATAGTACATATCGTGATAGTAATCGCCTTTCGTACTTCTTCGTCTCACTATGATATCTCCTTCCCAGGCGTTGATCTTTTTAGAGATGTTCCTCGCATGTTTATCCCTGTCTTTGAGGGTTTTAACTAAGATATCGCCACTATAATTTGCGGTTTTTCTTGCATCTTCTTTCCACTGCTTCTCTCTTTTATATAGTACACTTACAGAAATATCTCCCGTATAATTAGCAGATCTGCTTGCCTCCTTCCTGTCGTTATTCCTTTTCACAATGATATCACCTTCGTATGATGCATAAGCTTTGGAAGCGCCTTGATCTGATCTTCTTTTTACAATAATATCTCCGGAATAAGTATTTATCTTCTGCCGTTCAGATTTACTAAGATCCCAGTTCCTTACCAGCAGATTACCAGAGGAATTAAGCTTGTTCAGATCACCCTTTTTATTATCTCTTCTAACCAATATATCACCTGAAGAATTTAAATCTTTGTTTACAGACTTTGTGTTATCATTCTTAACCAGGATATTACCTGCAAAATTTATATTCTGTGATCTACTTTTAGTATTATCCTTTCTAACCAGAACATTACCGGAACTATTGATATCTTGTGATCTACTTTTTGTATTATCCTTTCGAACCACAACATTACCGGAACTATTGATATCTTGTGATCTACTTTTTGTATTATCCTTTCGAACCATAACATTCCCGGGGCTATTGATATTGTGTGACTTAGACTTTGTATTATCCTTTCGAACTGCCATATTACCGGAGGAATTTATCTTTTGCGGTTTGGATTGTTGGTTATCTTTTCTAACTGCGAGGTTACCCTTGTAATTTGAATTCTGAGGTCGAGCGCTGTAATTTTTTACTTTTTGAGACCCTGAAAAATCACCTTGTTTTTTTAGATTTGATTTGGAGTTATCTTTTTTTACAGTATAATTACTTATTTTTTGGACTTTGGCATCGGGTTTACCTTTATTTTTATATTCAAATTGATCGCCTGTATATTTTGAAACCTGTACAAAGGTAACATTATTCCGTTTTTTAACGTTGAAATCTCCTGAAGGCTTATTGAGCTTTTTAGATTCTTTTTTGTTTTTCTTTTTCGAAGATCTATTCCTGGAATTCTGCTTAATTTTTCCTATAAGCGCACCAAGGTGGTCGGTATCCTTTTCATCCTGGGCTTGTAATTTGTTATTTTGCTCAAATGAAAGGGATATAATGCAGCAAAAAATTATAGATACAGATAAAATCCTTAAGAAGATTGTGTTCATGTGTTCAAGTGTTCGTGTTGCGAGCGCAGTGAAGCAATCTCTTTCAAATAGAGAGATTGCCACGCCTTCGGCTCGCAACGTGAACACGTTTTCATTGATGATACTGACGTTTAATCTTTACAGGATGTTTAAGTTTGATAGTTTGATTAACCCTTTTATTTTGCTCATTATTACCCTTACCACTTTTTCCTGTGTCTGTTTTCAGATCCTTATAGGCATTAATATCCTTCCCGGATGGGGAAGTAGAGCAATATTTATTACATGAAACAAGAATGGATAAACATAATAAAATGCTAAATAATATAGTTATAGATTTTCTCATATAATTTTGTAATGTTAAATATAGATTCTACTTATAATTTTTCCTCGGGTCTTTGTATTTCTTCTTTTTCCCACCTTTTTCCCTCTTACTCTTTTCCACTAATCCCTGTTCATTTTTTTTTATTTTCTTTCCTGCAATAGGTATGCCATCCTCATTAAATTGATCTAAAGTTGTTGTAACACCTGAAGAACGATAAGCCGGGCAGTGTACTTTGTCTTTACAGGAAAACATTAAAACAAAAATTGTGAATAATGCTGTTGTGTAAAGTGTGAATTTTTTCACGATTATAATATTTTAATAAATATTGTAAAGATAATAAAAATTTTCAACATTTAATACTCTAATAACGATTTTATTTTTTCTTTTATTCTTTTTTTCGGCAAAAAATTCTCTTCAAGCGGGGGCGAAAAAGGGACAGCCGTATCAAGGCTCCCTTCTCTCATCACAGGTGCGTCAAGGTGTTCAAAGCAGTTTTCGGTGATCCAGGCAACAATATCTCCGCTTATGCTTCCGGTCAGGCAATCTTCATGGACGAATAATATTTTGCCTGTTTTTTTAACGGTTTGCGCTACAGCTTCTTTATCCCAGGGTAAAAGCGTTCTTAAGTCTAATATGTCAGCGGAAACATTTGGGAATTCGGCTACTATTTCTTTAGCCCAATGCGTACCCATCCCATAAGTGATGATGGAGAGATCTTCCCCTTCTGAAACCAATTTTGCTTTGCCAATGGGTAAAGTATAGTAATCATCTGGTATTTGTTCTGAAACAGACCTGTAAAGCGCCTTATGTTCAAAATAAATAACAGGGTTGGGGTCTTCTATTGCAGCATTTAATAATCCTTTTGCATCGTAAGGAACTGATGGATACACCACTTTTAAACCCGGGGTGTGGAAAAACCATGCTTCATTGGATTGGGAATGGAAAGGACCGGCAGAAACGCCAGCTCCTGCAGGCATTCTCACAACCACATCAGCATTTTGCCCCCAGCGATAATGTACTTTTGCCAGATTGTTGATGATCTGGTTAAAACCACAGGTCACAAAGTCGGCAAATTGCATTTCTATGATAGATTTGTAACCTGCAATTGACAATCCCAGCCCTGCACCGATGATGGCTGATTCGCACAGGGGCGTGTTTCTGATCCTGTCTTTTCCGAACTTTTCGCAAAAACCTTCAGTAACTTTGAATACACCACCATATTCTGCCACATCCTGACCCATCAATATAAGATTGGGAAACTTCTCCATACTTTGCCTGATGGCGTCTGAAACGGCATCAATGAATCTTTTTTCTGACTTTCTCTTTCCTTTTGGATTAATTACTTTCTGCTCAAAGGGAGCATACATATCGGTTAATTCACTTTTAGTGTCAGGTACGGGCATGCTTTCGGAAAATGCCTTTTCCAGCCCTTTTTCTATTTCATTTTGAATATCATCCCTGATCTCATTGATCAGTTTCTTGTTTAAAATGCTTTCTTTGACAAGATATTTTTCATAATTATCAATAGGATCTTTTTTTGCCCATTTCTTAAATAGTTCCTGCGGTATATATTTAGTGCCTGATGCTTCTTCATGTCCTCTCATCCTGAATGTGATGGCTTCAATAAGTACAGGGTGGGGCTTGTTTCTTATATTTTTAGCGGTCCGGCTGACTGTATCAAAAATTTCCAGCACATTATTACCATCAATCAGGATGGTCTCAATACCATAGGCAGGCCCTTTATCGGTAAAATGTTCAAATCTAAACTGTTCACTACTGGGAGTTGACAGACCATAGCCATTATTTTCGATCATAAAAATCACCGGCAAACTCCAAACGGCAGCCACATTCAATGCTTCGTGAAAATCACCTTCACTGGTCCCACCGTCACCACAATAAACCAACGTCACCTTTGATGGACGATGGGTGTTTTTCCCTTTTCTCTTTTTTTCCCATTTCCCATCCAAAATATCTGCCAATGCGATACCATCAGCAACAGCTAGCTGCGGACCTAAGTGTGAGATCATGCCGACTATATGATGCTCTTTGGTACCAAAATGGAATGATCTGTCGCGGCCTTTTGTAAAGCCCGAAAGCTTCCCCTGGAACTGGGCAAACAGCCTGTCTAACGGAACATTCCTGCATGTAAAGACCCCCAGGTTACGATGCATCGGGAGGATGTATTCATCGTTTTGCAGCGCAATTGTAGCGCCTACGGAAATTGCCTCCTGCCCGATCCCTGAAAACCATTTGCTGATCTTACCCTGGCGCAGCAGCACCAGCATCTTCTCTTCGATCATGCGAGGTTTGAGTAACTGTTTATAAAGATGCAGTAATGTGTTGTTGGAGTGTTTTTTTTTGTTGAAGTTCATTTTGGCAAAATTAAATCATTTAATTAATATTTTTTATTAACTTTGCGTAAATATTATTCACTTATAAAATGTGTAAAAAATGAAAACAAGAAAAAAATATTTACTTAGCGCTTTGATCATAATTTTTATGGCGCCTCTTTATCAAGGTTGCAAAAAATATGATGAGGGGCCGGTTTTTAGTCTGAGGTCTAAAAAAGCCAGGTTAACAGGAAAATACGAGGTGACAAGTTATCTTAGAGACGGAAAAGATTTTTTAAACTATGTTGATAAGTTTGAGTCCTCTGGTTATGACTTCATGTGTAGTTCAAACTATAAAGAGACATCTTCAGGTACTTCTGAATTTATTTACGAGTTTACCGAAAATGGATATGTGGATATAACAGAAACTTTTAATAAAACTATTATAAGAAAATATGATTTCAATTGTTCTGATTCTTCTTTTACAGATTCAGACACTGAAATCACTTTTGGTGAATGGGAATTCAGGCATAAAAAAAATGACCTTAGGTTAACGATGTATTATAATGGCTCAATAGTTAAAGAAGAATATGAAATTGTCAAACTAACAAAAGATGAATTGAAATTAAATGGTTTTATTTTTAATTTTAATAATGTAGAAAAAGCAGAAATAGAATTAAAGAAAAAATAGAGATGATTAAAATAAGTTAATTAAACAAAGCTACTTATTTACTCTTATGAAAAATAAATCAAATTTGATAATTTATATAATTATAGGCGCTATAGTTATATTTAATTTAGCAAGCTGCAAAAAATATGATGAAGGCCCTCTAATCAGCTTAAAAACAAAAAAAGGAAGATTAACAGGAGAATGGATGTTGGTGGGGGGGGATGATTACAACCCAGGCCTTGATCAAACATTTGAGTTTACAAAAAATGGTTATTTTAACACTCTCTATTGTACTTTTTGGGGTTGTTATCCAAGATTTGGCAAATGGGAATTGGTAAATCAAAAAGAAAAAATAGAAATTACCTGGGAATCTGGAAATATTGGCAATAAAACTGAATATGCAATATTGAGACTAAGAAATAAAGAACTGGTATTGGAGGATGAATACAAAAATGAAATGGAATTTGAGAAACAATAGTCCTGCGAATTACGAATTTACGAATTACGAAAATTTTTTGTGAAAACAAAAGTCGGCTTTGGCTATGATGTACACCAGCTAAAAAAGGGCGCTGATCTGTGGTTAGGGGGCATAAAAATACCGCATACCCATGGCGCCACAGGTCATTCAGATGCAGATGTATTGATCCATGCGATTTGTGATGCTTTGCTCGGAGCGGCAAATCTACGGGATATTGGCTATCATTTTTCTGACAAAGATCCAAAATATAAAGGAATAGACAGCAAGCTATTGCTTAAAGAAGTGATAAAAATGGTAAGGGAGGCGGGTTATGAAATTGGCAATATTGATTCAACAATCTGCTTACAGGAACCACCCATAAATCGCTATATCCCTGAGATGAGGAAATGTTTGGCTGATGTAATGCAATTAGATAAAAATGCAATATCTGTAAAAGCAACTACTACTGAAGGGCTTGGGTTTGTGGGTAA
Organism: Cytophagales bacterium; assembly: GCA_019456305.1. Classification (NCBI taxonomy): domain Bacteria; kingdom Pseudomonadati; phylum Bacteroidota; class Cytophagia; order Cytophagales; species Cytophagales bacterium. The sequence continues at coordinate 14,595 of VRUD01000065.1, forward strand.
GAAGGAGGGAATTGCGGCATATGCGGTTGTATTAGTTATTGGCCATTAGTCATGCTACGGTAATTCAATGGTAATTCAATGGTAATTCAATGGTAATTCAATGGTAATTCAATGGTAATTCAATGGTAATTCATTGTCAATGCACCCCTATTCATCGGATGGCGCCAACGCACAATCTATCCGGTCATCAGATGATAGCCAACAGTGCAATTTATGTGTAATTTATGTGCGGGGTAAATCAATTTCTTTTTTTCTTGACTTACACATAACTACTGCCTATTGTCTACTGTCAATTGTCAACTGAATTTGTCCATCCTTATAGGTAGATAAAATAACCATCGTTTCCATCTTTTCAATTTCTTCAATTTCACCTAATTTTTGGACAAGCAGCTCTTGAAAACTATTCATATCTCGTGTAGTTATTTTCAAAATAAAATCACAGCTACCGGTAGTATGAAAACATTCAATAATTTCGTCAAAATCAACAATATTTCCAATAAAAGATTCGAAAATGTCTTTTCTTTGACGAACTAGCTTCACTTGTATAAAAGCAATAATGCCTAATCCAAGCTTATTGGTATCCAACTTTGCATGATAGCTTTTGATGATGCCTGAATCTTCCAATTTCCTGACACGCTCAAGCGTTGAGGCTGGCGATAAGCCAATCTCTGATGCAAGCCCGGCATTGGTTATTCTCCCGTTTTTTTGAAGGATATTTAATATTTTATGATCTATATTATCTATCATTAGTATTCATTAGTATATTAGCATTTTATTATTCGTATATTAGTATCATTAGTATTCATTCGTATATTAGTATCGGATAAGAACAAACAATACTTACATATATATGCGTATTGCTATCGTAATCAACACTTCATGGAATATTTATAATTTCAGAATGGGCATAGTCAGGTCATTATTGGATAAGAATAATGAAGTAATTGCAATTACACCCAGGGATAAATATACAGAAAAATTAATAAAACAAGGATGCGAATATTATCCTATTAAAATCGATAATAAAGGTGTTAATCTTTTTAATGATATTTTATTAATTTTTGAACTTTATAAGGCTTACAAAAAAGTAAAACCGAAGATTATTTTGCATTATACAATTAAACCAAACATATATGGAACGTTAGCTGCAAAACTATTGAAAATACCTGTAATAAATAATGTTTCGGGACTAGGTACTGTTTTTATTCGTGAAAATATAGTGTCAATAATTGCAAAAATACTTTATAAACTCACATTTAGATTTTCAAAAAAAGTTTTCTTCCAGAATAAAGATGACTTGCAGCTATTTCTGAAAAACAAACTTGTGAAGAGAGAAATAACTGATATTATACCTGGATCGGGTGTAGATATTGATAAATTTAAATATCATAAATTTAAAAGAAACACGATCTTTACCTTCTTGTTGATTTCAAGATTGCTTTACGATAAGGGAATTGTTGAATATATAGAAGCAATAAAAATCTTTAAACATAGAAAAATTAATGCTAAATTTCAATTATTAGGTTTATTAGACTGCTCTAATAATTTAGGTATTTCTAAGGAGCTTCTTGATTCATGGATCAAAAATAAATTGATAGATTATCTGGGTTTTACTGACGATGTAATACAATTTATAAAAAAAGCAGATTGTATAGTTTTGCCTTCATATAGAGAAGGCATTCCAAAAACACTCCTTGAAGCAGCAAGTATGGGTAAACCGCTTATTGCAACAAATGTTCCCGGTTGCAGAGAAGTTGTAGAATCAGGTATCAATGGTTATTTATGCGAAGTAAAAAATGCGAATGATCTTTCAGAAAAAATGAATGCGATGGCATCTTTAAAAAATGATAGCCTTAAAATGATGGGTGTTAAAAGCAGGGATTTGGTAACTAAAATGTTTGATGAGAGAATTGTTGTTGAAAAGTATATTAAAGCAGTTGAAAATTAACTTTTCATTATGGATTATAAAGATATATTCTTAACGCCACTCTATCTATTTTTTATTTATTTAATTGCTTATCTGCTAAGAAATAAGATTTGTGGTCCCGACAAAGCCGGGATTATAAGGAAATATTTTATCCCTGCACTTACAGTAAAAATTATCGGGGCAATTGCATTGGGTTTGATCTATCAGTTTTATTATGAAGGTGGTGATACTTTTGCTTATTTTGGATGGAGTAGCGCAATTTATCATACATTTATAGAATCACCTCTTACAGGCCTCAAGGTTATTTTTGAGGATTATGATAGCGCACTTATTGATTTAATGAAGTTAACCAAAAGTATCTGTTATTTTGATGCTTCAGGGATCTTTGTAGTAAAGGTATCAGCTTTATTTAGCTTGTTTACATTTCATACCTATTTACCGGTTGCTATATTTTTTTCAATTTTTAGCTTTACAGGATTATGGGTACTTTTTAAAACAGTTGTTAAAATATATCCAGGTTTACATAAGCAGCTTGCTATTGCTATATTTTTTCTACCTTCTGTCTTCTTTTGGGGTTCGGGCTTATTAAAAGATTCATTAACGCTTGGCGCTTTAGGTTGGCTCATTTATAGCTTTTATAATTTCTTTTTTGATAGAAGGCAGCTAATTTTATCTGTAATTATATTGTTTCTTAGCAGCTATATTCTCTTTATTATTAAATCATACATTTTACTAAGCATTCTACCTGCGTTAATAATTTGGTTATTTTTAGGCTACAAAGATAAGATCAGGTCTAAATTGTTAAGAATTGTCTCCACACCTGTAATATTAACTATGGCGTTTTTTTTAATTGTTTATGGAACTAAAAATTTAGCAGCGGAAACAGGAAGATTTAGCTATGAAAAAGTTATCTATACTGCAGGGTACCAGGCTTATCATTTAAAAAAACAATCAATGGGTGTAGCTTCTTATTATGCAATTGGAGAAATAAGTGATATGAGCAGCATAATCAGCAATACTCCCAAAGCAGTATTTATTGCATTATTCAGACCTTTTTTATGGGAGGTAAGAAATCCGGTGATGTTATTATCAGCGCTAGAATGTACTTATTTTCTTTTATTAACCATAAGCATCATCTGGAAGCTTGGCTTTTTAAAGTTTTTTCAAATAATAAATAAAGAACCTTATGTTATCGCAGCATTATTATTTACGCTTATTTTTTCTGTAGGGATTGGATTAACAAGCGGCAACTTTGGAACCCTTGTGCGTTATAAGATACCCATGCTGCCTTTCTTTTTATCTTCATTGTTTATCATTCGTTCATATTTTTCGCCACAAAGACACTGAATATGTAAGATGGTTGATGGAATTGAAAAATGGAATATGGTTGATGTTAGATGATTGATAAATCATGAAGCTTGAGATAACACTAAAATTTCAGAACTCCTGACCTGTCGTAAAATAAAATCACAGCGTTTCAAAGATAAAAGGATTTTTTTAGTTAATAGTTATTTGTTTTTAGTTTTAGTTTGTTTGGTTTATAGTTATAGTTTTTGGTTTCACCGAAAAAAACGAGGCAGGTTTGTTTCCGGGAAACCAAAAACCACAACCAATAACTATCATAACCATAACCAATAACCATAAACTATGAACAAATTTGTTGTAATTTTATTTTGTGAGCCATCCTATGGATACCTTCATGTTTTAGGTTGGCAGGTCAGGAGTTCTGAATTTAGATAAAAACCATCAACCATCTTCCATCTTCCAACATCGAGGTTTACTGATTATAAAAACCGAAGACGCCAACCCGGTGGGTATAAGATTTAAAGGGAAAGTAATTATCTTTTGGATACAGAAATTATGCCTGATGGTTTGTGCCAGCCACCTCCAGTCAAAACCTTTATGGCCTGTTGTGTGGGGTGGAAGCTTATCTAATTTATAAAACCCGGCCCAGAAAGTTTCTTTCATAGTATATTCTTTATGACGCGTGTAGCCGGTGATAAAAGAACCAAGATTTTTTAACCAGATAGCAGGACCGATTTCTACCGGGACAGAACACACAAATAAACCGGGCTTAATCGTAGCAATTCTTTCTATTAATCTGACTACATCATGTTCGGCAATATGCTCCAGGGTTTCCAATGCGATAATAATATCTGGTTTATCTAAATCTTTATAATTATCATCATCCATGCAATTTCCCAGCATAAACCTGGCGTTAGTATTGTTACCATATCGTTCCAATGATAATTTGTAAAGCGGTTCATATAATTCTATTCCTGTATATTCAATATTGTACCTTTTGTTGAGTAAGCCATAAAGCCTTCCATAAGCTGAGCCAATTTCAAAAACTTTGATGGGTCTATCGGTGATCTCTTTAGATAGTTGATCAAACACTTTATGTATAGCCTTATATCTCAACGAATGGAGCCATTTCGTGAGAAAATTGAAGTTTTGGGCAGCTTCATATTCAGTTGCGAAATCGGTTTTATTTAATACTTGTTTCATTCTAATTAAACAACGACAAAAAATTATCCTTATTAGAAGTTACTGAGTAATGCTTTATCACTTTATCCCTGGCACATTTACCGATTTCAGTTCTTAAACCAGGATCTAAAATTAATTTTTCTAAATAATAATACCAATCATCAGATGTTTCACACCAGTAGCCATCTACCTTGTGATCAACGATAGATTTATTTACACCAACCGGAGAAACAACCGGTGGAATACCAAGCGCCATGTATTGTAAAGCTTTTAAGCCGCATTTCCCTTTAGCCCACTCATCATCGTTTAAGGGCATTAAACCAATATCGAGATTAAGCAGATCTGAAACTTCAGTAGATTTTTGCCATTGCACTAAAACCAATGATCTTAATTTAAATTTGGGTTTTTTATTTGAAATAATCCAAAATTCAAAATTATATTTTGTTTCCAGTTTACGTATTACTGGCAAAATAATATCCAGGTATTCTAATGTAGAATGAGAGCCTGTCCACCCAATAATTACCTTGTCTGTATTGTGATCTTTGATCTTGCTGTGAATATGGGAATTATCAATAGTTGATGGATTTAATATTACATTCTTATTAAATCGTTTTGCATAATCACACAAAAATTCATTCCCGCAGCTTACCTTATATGCCCACTTACAGATCATAGAAACTTTCCAATGGCATTTTATACTGGAAATTATTTTATTGTTTTCAGAGGTGTCAGTCATCCAGACTGCATCATCAAAATCATAGATAACTCTTTTCCTAATAATTTTTGATATTATCCATTCACTTATCGGAGGGCCTATTGGAGTTGCTTCTCTGTGAATATAAACGTAATCATATTTTTTGACAATCAGTAAAACATGAAATCTGCGTATAAAGCCTTTTAAAATTCCGTATGCTTTTGAAAATATATGCCCCCTTTCATACAAAATTTGCCATGTATGATCATCAATAAATGAGTAAATCCTTAGACCCCACCCTTTTTTCTTAAGAATTTCAAAATATTGTTCAAAACGGAATCTTTGGGAGGGGGCACTCTCAATGGGATAAGGAATGATAAAGAGGATATGCATATTTCTGGTTTATACACTATTTATTCATTTCAATATCATATTAAGATATCTTTGAGATTTTTTAATAGGCGATCTATTGGAACGATTTCTATTTCTCCATCATGCATTACCCTGTTTCCTCCATATACAAAAAATATTCTTGCCTCAGGATAATCACGGTGAAAAGATTTTATCCCTGACAACATCCCTGAACGAATTTTAGCAACCCTTTTGATTTCAAAGGCGAATATACCTTTATCACCATAAAGAACAAAATCTACTTCAAGACCATTGGATGTTCTCCAGAAATGTAATTTATAATCCAACCCAAAGTTAGAATTGACAGATATCAATTCCTGAAATAATAAAGTTTCCAGCGCAATACCATCAATCTCTTCAGGTCTGTCTAATGGACCTGAGGGTCTGATTGCTCTGTAAACTCCCACATCAAAAAAATAGAATTTTTGATGTTTAACAAGCCGTCTTTTTGCTCTCTTTGCAAAAACAGGAATACGATAAGCAATAAGTAAGTCTTCGAGAATAGAAAAATAGTTTTCTACGACCTTTCTCTCAACGGCACAATCTTGTGCTACAGAGGTAACATTTAACACAGATCCTTGTGAAAAACTGGCTGATTCCATAAATCGGGCAAAAGCGCCAAGGTTTCTGGTCAGTCCTTCCTGCTTCACCTCTTCTTCAAGATATGTTTTGTAGTAACTTTGCAAATATGCCTTGGGATCTTCCTCAGTATAAACACATGGCAGATGTCCGTATTTTAGGGAATGATTTAAGTCAAAATCAAAACCTAATTCAGTAGCTGAAAGAGGATGCATAGATAGTTGTAAAGCCCTTCCTGCGAGTAAATTAACATTTTCTTTTTTTATCTTTCTTGCGCTTGACCCTGTTAAAATAAATCTGAACCGATATTTTTCAATTAACCTGTGCACTTCATCTAAAAGCTCAGGTATTTTTTGTATTTCATCAATGATTATCCAATTTTTGCCAACATTTTTTGGTATCAGATTTTCCAATCTCTGCGGATTGGCTAAAAGGTCATTGTATAGCTCCGATTCAAGCAGATCTATATAAATGGCATCAGGAAAAGTTGTTTTTACCCAGGTAGTTTTCCCTGTTCCCCTGGGGCCAAATAAAAAAAAGCTCTTTTGAGAGGGGTATTGTATTATTCTGGAATACATAACTCCATTTTACATATAAATTTGGAAGTGCAAAGTTAATAATGCATTTCTGAATTATGTTGTTTTTTTAAGTTTTTATTTGAAATAAAATTGCCAAAAATTTATATTAATCAGAAAACAATGGTACTAATCTATCAGATAAATTTGCGGATACAATTTCAGCTCCGATAGCGTTTACATGAGTCGCATCTTTCCAATATTTTGGATTTCCCAATTCTTTTATTTTCTCTCTGGATAAATCAAGATACACAATATTATTCTTACTAAACAAACTATCCAAATATTTCCGGGTTTGATTTAAAACAGATAAATTTTTATAATAATAAGGGGTTGTAAAGCAAATCAATTTAATATTATTGCTTTTACATAGCTGAATGATTTCCACCAGGTATTTTACTTTATCTTCTCTAAAATGCAGCCGCTTAGCAGGATTTTGCCGGGAAGAATATAGAACATTGATACTATCCATAACAGAAGGGGGCCATGGTTCGTAACCATTATCATTTATTATTGGTGCGATTTTGGTTTGCAAAAAATTTTTTATCATGTTTATGACGCGCCCATTATACCGATACAATTTTAACGCAAATTTATATTTTTCGAATTTAGATAGCTCGTTCGTGTATCTTGTAACAATTTCATTTTTCCCATAGTAATATTTTAGATTTTGTATATCTACAGGCTTGATTTCTGAAAATTCAGAACCTTGATAAATATCAGGGTCAATGTGCAATAACAAAATTGATGGTTCTTTTTTCGCATTAATAATGATACTTAGTAAGCCTAATTGAAAAACATCATCCATACCGCCATGGCCGATATTATAACCACTTAAAATAAACTTTGCCGGATCAATCTGATATTGAACTCTTGAGCTGCCCATCACAAGTATTTCAGGAATTTGTTCCAGCGTTAAATAATAGTTAATTCTCCCCCCGGATTGTCCTGTTTTAATTTCCTGATATATCATATCTAAAAATTTTACAACAATCCTGTCAATAACAAAAATGGATATTAAAAATAATACAATAAAAATTAAATAATTTTTCATTTATTATAAGGAATTAAAATTGAAAATAAATAAACTGATCACCTTCAGAAACCCCAAAAAGAATGATCAGGAATACTAAAAACAAGTCTAATATAAAGATGAACGAAATATTCTTCTGCTTTATAAGTGTAGTAAAAGAAAATTTTCTAAAAATGAAATATTCTATCAACAATAATACGAATAAGTTTGCAATCATTGAAGCGAATATTCCGGTATCCTGCAGCCTTAAATTCCAAAAAAACTTTGTATAAAAAATATTATGGAAAATCGTGAATGACTGTTCAAATGAATGAGACCTGAAAAATATCCAGGTCAGGCATATAAAATTAAATGTAATAAAAACTAATAAGCCTTTAATAAAAATATTATTCCTGTTGTATATTTTACTTAGGTTTATGATTCTTTCAATAGATAAGTAAATGCCATTTAAAGCGCCCCAAAAAACGAAATTCCATGATGCCCCATGCCAGAGGCCGCCAAGAAGCATAGTGATCATTAAGTTAACATAAGTATTAAACTCACCTTTTCTATTACCACCCAACGGGATATATAAATAATCTCTTAGCCATGTAGAAAGGGAAATATGCCATCTATGCCAAAATTCTGTTATATTCTTAGAAAAATAGGGTAGCTTGAAATTTTCCATCAGGTCATATCCCATGATCCTGGCAACGCCAATGGCGATATCAGAATACCCCGAAAAATCACAATATATCTGGAAAGCAAACATATACGTTGCAAACAAGAGTGTGAAGCCATAATATAATTGATAATTACCATATATTGAATCAATATAAATTGCAAGCAGATCTGCTACCACCACTTTTTTAAAAAAACCTAATAACACCTGTGAAAAACCTGATAAAAATCTTTCATAATTAAATGATATGATTTTATGACGAAATTGTGGTAACAGGTTGGCAGCCCTTTCAATGGGGCCAGCCACTAACTGGGGGAAAAATGCTACAAATAAGGCAAATTTACCGATGTGTTTTTCACACTTTATCACTCCCTTATAGATGTCGGCAGAATAACTTAACGTTTGAAAAGTATAAAATGAAATACCAACGGGTAAAAGAACATCCAACATTGTGAATTCATAATTGATATCCCCACTTGCTAATAATGAATTCAGCGTACCAGTAAAGAAATTAAAATACTTGAAAGTAAATAATAAACCCAGATTTGTAACAATGCTTAATATTAAATAAGGCCTTCTACGATTTTTAGTTGGAAGATCACTCATTTTACGGCCCATATAATAATCAATTACGGTAGAGATTATTATCAAAAAAATATAAAATGGATTCCAAAACATGTAAAAAAAATAACTTGCAATCAGCAGAAGAACCCATTTATATTTAGGGCTTACCAGGAAATGGAGAGGAACTACTATTAAAATAAATATTATAAATGTGATTGAATTAAATAACATTATGAGAGGCTTTCGTTATTGAGCAGAGATCAAATGTATATATCTTTATATATTCTCATTAAACCATCCTTTAGTTTTGTAGAGGGTTTATATTTGATTGATTCATAGAGTTTTTGGCTATTTCCTACCCTTCTTTCTACTTCAAAATCATATCTTTTATTAGGTGAGGGTATGAAAGAAATTTTCGATTTTGAATTGGTGATTTCATAAATGGTTTGAGCTAATTCACCAATGCTAAATTCATGCTCATTTGCAATATTAAAGATATCACAGCCATTTACTTTTTCAGCGAGCTGAATACTGGCCTGTATTGTATCATCAATATAGGTAAAATCCCTGGTTTGATTACCTTCACCATAAACGGTAATAGGGTCATTTTTCATAGCCTGCTCAAAAAAGCGGGGAATAACCATTCTGTTGTCCTGATTTACTCCATAGACATTAAAAAATCGTAATGATACAGATTGCAATCCTTTCTCTTCGTATAATGCAGTCAGATATATTTCATTGTATCTTTTGGCAATAGCGTAGCTTGTTCTGGGATCCAACTGAATATTTTCTGTAACACTTTTTTCTATGGCAGAGTGGCCATATACACCGCTCGTGGAAGCATAGATCACTTTTTGTACGCCATTTTTCATAGCTGCTTTTGTGATATTTTTCATCCCGATAACTTCGGTTTCCATCGTTTCAACCGGATTATCAGCGACTACATCAACGCCCAGAATAGCAGCAAAATGAAAAATCATATCACAATTTTTGCTCAATTCAGCCATTTTTTCATAGTTCCTTACATCTGCATTCACAAATTTGACAGACTTTAGAATTTCTTTATCAATTTTGTTGCCTCTCAATAAAATATCTGCTACGATTACTTCACCCCCTTTTTCAACTAAGTGTTTTACAAGATGACTTCCAATAAAACCTGCACCGCCTGTTACTAAGATTCTTTTCATATATTCGTTATTTATTGTATCGGAATTTCAATTTGAAAAACAGCAGCAGTAAAATTTACTGATTTTCCAATTCTCCATAGATCTCCTGATATATTTTTTCTGCTATATTGAATGATCTGTATTTAATCGCAACAGATCTGATTTTATCAAATAATTCTTTCCTGCTATATTTTTTTAATATTTCATCAATTTCAGTAACAGCTTTCAAATATGCATCATTGTTCAGATCAGTCATCACTGCTCCGATCTTATTATCCTGTATTATTTTTGAATCATCAGAAATATTTTTAGTGATCACTACAGGTAAACCCAAAGCCCAGTATTCCCCATCTTTTATTGAAGTACAGAAACGTTTAGTTGGTATTGGTTTTACAGGGTTGATGGCGAAATCTGCTAAACCTAGGTAGTCTGGCATTTCATTATGCCGTACAAATTTAAAATTGATCAATTCAATATCAAATTTACTTTTTTCAGCAAGTGCATAAATTTCCTCTTTTTTATGATTTGTTAACAACAGCACTCTGAACTTTTCTCCCCAATAATCATGAGCAACCTTTAAAAAATCAAACACTTCCTGCTCAAGATAGATACCTCCAAATTTGCCGGCATATACACATACAATTTTATTATTATAACCATATTTTTTGACCAATGTTTCTTTTTTTAAGTTTTTTTGAGAAAACAGGTTCAGATCAACACAGGCGGGCTTTACATAGAAATTCACCCCACCCCCCCGGTACGTTCGTACCCTAGTACGCCCGTTCCTCCCTACGGGGTAAACCTCACTACGGGGCAGGCCTAACTCCCTCTCTGCACGAGTGGAGAGAGGGAACTTCCCGATCCTAACTCCATACTTATCATAGGCATAGGATTGCATTCCTTTAGTAGTTGAAATAAAATATTGAGCTCTTTTGGTCTGTAATTTTTCCAATTTAAACAATATTTTAAATGCCAGGCTATCGTAACGCCAGTTACCGTTTTCAACCATCGCTTCAGCATGTGGCTCATAACTATCAATAATTAATGGCCGGTTTGTCAGCAATGATAGAAAATAACCGATGGCGCCTGCCGGGGTACACCAGGCATGAATATATTTTATTTTCTTTCCGGCTGCCAGTATGTGCAATTTTAAAAAATAAAATACCCAATACAGCATTGCTACTAAACCAAATTTATAATATACTAAATCAATCCAGTAAATATTCTCTTTTTTTAATGTCTCTTTGATTTTTTTTGTGGTGTCAGGTGTTTCCACCTGACACGTAGATAGATTATGTTGTTTTTGCTCCAGGGTAACCAGAAATATTTTGCTTTTGGCGGGCAGATATTTTTTTATTATTCTTACATAAGGGAGCGTGTAGGTTTGGATGAGAGCATCGTGGTAGCTCCAGTA